>NZ_VHIJ01000020.1:0-18723 GCF_006680095.1 Pseudarthrobacter sp. B4EP4b
TTCCTGTGGCGCCGACCGCCCCACCGCCGCCAAAACATCCAACGCCCCATCCACCAACCGCTGCAACGGATCATCGGGGCCGTCGGCGCCACAGGAAACAGAACCGGACGCGTCCTGACCGGCCCCCGCACTGTCCTGGCCAGTCAGCACAGCCATAAATGCAGCGACCGAAGCATCAACCACCGCCTCCGCCTCCACCACCGCCGGGTTCGTTTCCATACCGCCATCATCCTGCGGGGGTATGACAAAACCCGGCGTCTCCGAACGCGCAGCCACGGCACCAGCGACCTCCTCCACCTGCACCCCCGCCGGATTCATTTCCATACCGCCATCATCCTGCGGGGGTATGACAAAACCAGGCGCCTCCGAACGCGCAGCCACGGCACCAGTGATATCTTCCACCTGCACCACCGCCAAGTCCGTTCCCATACCTCCATCATCTTGCGGGGGTCTGACAAAACCCGGCCCCTCTGTGCGCCCTTTGACACTGGCCAGGAAACACTTCCTGGCACCTGCTTCTACGCAGCTTTGGAACGCCTGCGCAGATGCACAATGTTCGGCGCCTTGTGCCCGGGACCCCACGAAGGCGCTGTGGCCATTTGTGTAGCTTGCGTCAGAGCGACGAAGGAGCACCAAGCGGCAAATGGCACCGCAGCAGGAGTGCAGCAGACTCCGACGCAGTGTGCAAATACATCAACGGCATGCCCCTGCCTGCTCCACCGCTTTGTCGGTGCCCCCTCGTAGGCTGTTCACACCAACAGAAGCAAAGGGGTCTCTCATGTACTGCTCCATCATTCCGCCCTACCTGTTGCGCCGTCTTGCCAGGCAGGACGCGCCGGAATTCTCCGCGGCAGCGAGGGCAGCCAGGGAAGCACTGGGTCATGTCCGCTCGGTCCAGGCAGCACGTACCCAGGCTGCTCCCGGGGCCCCCGCAGGAGTGCGCCAGGCAAAACCGGGACCATCGAACCGCACCGTTTTCGACGCCGCGGGTTCAGAAGTCCTTCCCGGCAAACTCGTCCGCAAGGAAGGCGAGCCCGCTACCGGAGATCCGGCAGCGGACGAGGCCTATGGCGGCCTCGGCCATACGCACCGCCTGTATGCGGACGTATTCGGCAGGAACTCGATCGATGGCCGGGGATTGCCGTTGAACGCCACCGTTCACTTCGGCAAGCTGTACGACAACGCTTTTTGGGACGGCACGCAGATGGTCTTCGGTGACGGTGACGGCGAAGTTTTTGAGCGCTTCACCAAGTCCCTCACTGTCATCGGTCACGAGCTTGCGCACGGGGTCACCCAGTATTCAGCCGGGCTGTTGTACCGGAACCAGGCCGGTGCGCTCAACGAATCGATGTCGGACGTGTTCGGCGCCCTCGTGGAGCAGTATGTCAGGAACCAGTCCACCGCCGAAGCCAGCTGGTTGATTGGTGAGGGCCTCTTCACCTCCCAGGTTCAGGGGCAGGCATTGCGCTCCATGAAGGCCCCGGGAACTGCGTACGACGACGACGTGCTCGGCAAGGATCCACAGCCGGACTCCATGGACTCATACGTAAAGACAAGCGCCGACAACGGAGGCGTTCACATCAATTCCGGCATCCCCAACCGTGCGTTTTGTGTGCTGGCCGAACAGCTGGGCGGAAACGCGTGGGACACTCCCGGACGCATCTGGTACGAGACGCTCACCGGAGGTTCGCTTCCCTCAGGCGCCACCTTCACCGTCTTTGCGCGCGCCACGGCTGCTGCTGCCACCGAGCTTTTCGGTTCCGGATCAAAAGAGCATGACGCCGTACGGAACGCGTGGGAAACTGTGAAGGTCAAGCTTTAACGGGTTGCCTGGCTGTGCTGTTCTTCGGGCCACCAGGCCCGAGGCACCACCCAGGAACCAGGCCATGAAGATCAGTGTGGAACGCACCGGCGGCATCGCGGCGATGACCCGGGTTTGGACTGTCAACGCTGAGTCCGAGACGGCAAGGAACCAGTGGCAGCCCATTGTGGAAGCATGTCCGTGGGACGCCGTCCCGCGGACAGCGAGGGCAGCCGCAGCAGAATTCTCCGGAGCCCAGCCGGACCGGTTCATCTACTCCATCCGCGCCGGCCAGCGTCGGGCCGCCCTTCCTGAGCAGGCAGTCACCGGCCCGTGGCGCGTGCTGGTGGACAGCACCAGGGCTGCCGCTGAGGAATCGCGGGCGGGAGACCAGTGAAGGCTGCCGCTGAGGAGCGGAAAGGCTAAACCGCCTCCTCCAGCTGGCCACGGAAAGCCCTGCGGTAGGACTGCGGACTGGTGTCCAGGACTTTGGCGAAGTGGTGGCGCAGCAGCACCGGATGGCCGAAGCCGGCCTCCCGTGCGATTTCCTCGATGTTCAGATCGCTGGATTCGAGCAGCTCCTGGGCCCGAAGCACCCGTTGGGAATTCAGCCAGGCCGCCGGGGTTGCGCCGGTTTCGGACCTGAACTTCCTGGCAAACGTCCGGGCGGACATGTGCACCCGGGCCGCCAACTCATTTACAGTGTGCTCACGGTCCAGGTGCTCCACCATCCAGCGGAGGAGCTCCTCCATCGGGGCCGAGCCACAGGTGGGCATGGGCCGGTCAATGAACTGCGCCTGGCCGCCGTCGCGGTGCGGGGGGACCACCATGTCACGGGCAATGGCGGCGGCAACGTTCGCACCGAGTTCCACGCGTACCAGGTGCAGGCAGGCATCAATCCCGGCGGCAGTGCCGGCGGAGGAGATGATGTTGCCGTCCTGGACATAGAGGACGTTTTCGTCCACCTGCACCTGCGGGTACTGGGCGGCCAGCTGGCCCGAATAGTGCCAGTGCGTGGTGCAGCGCCTGCCGTCCAGGAGCCCGGCGCGGGCAAGGGCAAAAGCTCCGGAGCAGATGGACATCACCCACGCTCCCCTGGCATCGGCAGCGCGCAGGGATTCCAGGACCGATGCAGGGAGCTCATCCTCCCTGCCATAGGGCGTCATGATGACCAGGTCAGCATCGGCGGTGGCTTCGAGGCCAAGCTCCACGTTCATGGACAGGCCGTTCTTGAGCCGCACGCTGCCGGGATTGGGCGTACACACGCGGAAGTCAAAGGCGGGGACGGCGCTCCCCCGGCCTGACCTGTCAATTCCGAAGACCTCACATGCAGTGCCAAATTCAAACAGGGAGAAGTTGGGAACCACGATGACTGCTACTGATTTCAGCATGCTTCCATTGTGGCAGGAATTATAGCTTTTTGGGCATTTCTGCCACTTTTTCTTGGTCCCCGACAGGAGAAGCATGGAGGCATGGAAATCCTCATAACCCTCCTCATCGTCCTCCTGCTCGTTGTCCTCGCCGCCACCGTTTCAGCGCTCCTGCGCGACGGCCGGGGACATACGCCTCCCGTGGAATCCCACGAAGCCTGGTCCGCCCTGGACCTGCCCAGCTCCAACTACACACTCCGCATTTTCTAAAACCACTCATAGAACCACTCACCGCACCACCAAACCCTCGCGGCCGAACAGCTGCATAGGGTCGAAACGGGAAGCCCGGGCTCCCGCAGTAGACTTGCAGCAGCCATGACACTTCACATTTCCTATCCTGCCGAGCTGCCGGTATCCGAGCGCCGCGAAGACCTGATGGCAGCCATCGCAGCGAACCAGGTCACCATCATCGCCGGCGAGACCGGCTCCGGTAAGACCACCCAGCTCCCCAAAATGTGCCTCGAACTCGGCCTGGGCGAGAACGGCCTGATCGGCCACACCCAGCCACGCCGGCTGGCAGCCCGCACGGTTGCCGAGCGCATCGCCGAGGAACTGGGCGTGGACATTGGCCAGGAGGTGGGCTTCCAGGTCCGCTTCACCGGCGAGGTCAGCCGCGCCACCAAGGTGAAACTGATGACCGACGGCATCCTGCTGGCGGAAATCCAGCGCGACAAGCTGCTGCGCAGGTACAACGCCATCATCATCGACGAGGCCCACGAGCGCAGCCTCAACATCGACTTCATCCTCGGGTACCTCAAGCGCATCCTGCCGCAGCGGCCGGACCTGAAGGTGATCATCACCTCCGCCACCATCGATCCCCAGCGGTTCGCCAACCACTTCGGCACGCCCGAAAAACCCGCTCCCATCATTGAAGTTTCCGGCCGGACGTATCCCGTGGAAATCCGCTACCGCCCGCTGTCGCAACCACCGGCCGGCGCGGACGAAGAGGACGCCTCTGACGACGAACTCGAGGAAGACCGCGACCCGCTCGACGCCGTCTGTGACGCCGTCGACGAACTTGCCCTGGAAGCACCCGGGGACATCCTGGTGTTCTTTTCCGGGGAGCGCGAAATCCGCGATGCCGCCGAGGCCCTCAACGCACGCATCCAGTCCAACCGGAGGCTTGCCGGGACCGAAGTGCTCCCCCTGTTCGCCCGCCTCAGCCTGCAGGAACAGCACAAGGTGTTCCATCCCGGCAACAAGCGGCGCATCGTTCTCGCCACCAACGTGGCGGAAACATCGCTGACTGTGCCGGGCATCAAGTACGTCATCGACACGGGCACGGCCCGCATTTCCCGCTACTCCCACCGCACCAAGGTGCAGCGCCTGCCCATCGAGCGTGTTTCCCAGGCGTCGGCGAACCAGCGGTCCGGGCGTTGCGGCCGCGTCTCGGACGGCATCGCCATCCGCCTGTACTCCGAGGAAGACTTCGAGTCCCGGCCCCTCTTTACCGATCCGGAAATCCTGCGCACCAACCTTGCCGCCGTCATCCTCCAGATGACCGCCATGGGAGTGGCGCGCGGGCCCAAGGATGTGGAGGACTTCCCCTTCGTGGAGCCGCCGGAAACACGGGCAATTAACGACGGCGTCACGCTCCTGCGCGAACTCGGCGCCCTGGCATCGTCCACGCCGCAAAACGGAAAAGGCGGCCCCAAGAGCGGCGGCGGCCTCACCGCCGTCGGACAAAAGCTTGCCCAGCTGCCGGTGGATCCCCGGCTGGGCCGCATGATCGTGGAAGCGGGCAAACGCGGCTGCGTCCGGGAAGTGATGATCCTGGCGGCGGCCCTCACCATCCAGGACCCCCGCGAGCGCCCCACGGACAAGCAGCAGCTCGCGGCCGAAAAGCACAACCGGTTCAAGGACGAGAACTCGGACTTCACCGGCTTCCTGAACCTCTGGAACTACCTGCAGGAAAAGCAGCAGGAACTTTCCTCCTCCGCTTTCAGAAGGCTGTGTCGGGCAGAGTTCATCAACTATCTGCGGGTGCGCGAGTGGCAGGACCTGTTTGCCCAGCTGCGCCAGCTTGCCCGACCGCTGGGCATCAGCCTCGACAACAAGCGCCTCGCGGACCCCGTGGGCAACCACGATGGCGTCCACATCAGCCTGCTGTCCGGCCTGCTGAGCCACATCGGCATCCTGGACGAACGCAAGCGCGAATACGCCGGCGCCCGCGGCACCCGGTTTGCCATTTTCCCTGGCTCGGCATTGTTCAAGAAGTCACCCACGTTCGTGATGGCGGCGGAGCTGGTGGAAACCAGCCGGCTCTGGGCCAGGGTGGCGGCAAAATTTGATCCGGTCTGGGCGGAGCAGGTGGCCCCGGACCTCGTGAAGCGCAGCTACAGCGAACCGCACTGGTCCACGCGCCAAGGCGCAGTGATGGCCTACGAGAAGGTCACCCTCTACGGTGTGCCCATCATCGCCCAGCGCAGGATCAATTACGGCAGGGTGGACCCGGTCGTCGCCAGGGAGCTTTTCATCCGGCATGCCTTGGTGGAGGGTGACTGGAAAACGCACCACAAGTTCTTCCACCGCAACCGCGCCCTCCTGCAGGAAGTTGAGGAGCTGGAAGCAAGGATGCGCCGCCGCGACCTGCTGGTGGACGACGAGACGCTCTTCGAGTTCTACGACGCCCGGATCGGCCCGGATGTCGTGTCGGAGCGGCACTTTGACAAGTGGTGGAAGGAGGCCCGGCAGGCGAACCCGGACCTCCTCGATTACGACAAGTCCTTGCTCCTCAGCGATGACGCGGACAACCTGGATGTTTCCGCGTACCCGAAGACCTGGCTGCACAAAGGCTTTGAGCTCCCGCTGACCTACGAGTTCCATCCGGTTGCTCCGGGGTCACCGCCGGATCCGTCCGACGGCGTGACGACCGAAGTGCCGGTCCTGTTCCTTAACCAGCTGGATGACAAAGCGTTCCGCTGGCTGATCCCCGGGCAGCGCGTGGAGCTCGTGACGGCCCTGATTAAATCCCTTCCGAAGCAGGTCCGCAAGAACTTCGTGCCGGCCCCGGATGTGGCGCGGCAGGCAGTGGCTGTCCTGGAGTCCGATTTTGATCCGGCCGCCGATGACCTCGAGCCATCCCTTGAGCTGGCGCTCCGCCGGATCCGCGGACACGTCATTCCGCCGGGTTCGTGGAACTGGGATGCTGTGCCGCCGCACCTTCGGGTCACCTTCAAGGTTGTGGACAGCAAGGGCAGGGTCCTCGGTGAGGGCAAGGACCTCGCTGCCCTGCAGGAGGAGCTGGCGCCTGCCACCCGCCGCGCCATTGCCGAGTCCCTGGGTGCCACTCCTGCCTCGACCGCTCCCCGCGGCAAGGCGGGGCGTGCCGCTGGAAAGTCCGGCGACGGCGGCGCTTCCCGCTCACAGGCTCCCGCCCAGGTGCCGGCAGGCTCAGCCCCTGCCGGATTCCGGGAGCAGGAGGGCCTGACCGAGTGGAGCTTCGGAACCATCCAGCGCCAGGTCAGCAACATCGTCAAGGGCCATACCGTCACCGGCTACCCGGCGCTGGTGGACCAGGGCAAGTCCGTGGCGCTCCGTGTATTCCAGACCGCTGATGAGCAGCAGGATGCCATGCGTGGCGGCGTGATCAGGCTGCTGGCCTTGCGGGTTCCGGCCCCGGACCGCTACGTGCTGGAACACCTGAGCAACACCGAGAAGCTGACGTTCAGCCAGAACCCGCATGGGTCGGTGTCCGCCCTGATCGCAGACTGCGCCCTCGCCGCCATCGACAAGCTCACGCCGGCCGAACTCCCCTGGGACCGGAAGTCCTTCGACGCGCTGTACGAAGTGGTCCGGGCCGAGCTGATCGATACCGTGTTCAGCGTGACCGCCGTGGTGGAACGCATCCTCGCCAGCACCAGGCGGATCGAAAAGCAGCTCAAGGGCACCACAAGCCTGGCGCTCATCAGCGCGCTCAATGACATCAAGAGCCAGCTGGAGCAACTGGTCTACCCCGGCTTCGTGGCGCGGACCGGCTACGCCCAGCTCAGCCAGCTCCCGAGATACCTCGCGGCCATTGAAAAGCGGCTGGAGCGGCTGCCGGGCAACGTCCAGCGTGACGCCCTGAACATGGCCGTGGTGCAGCGGCTGGAAGATGACTACGACGACGCCGTGTCCGCCCTGCTTCCGGCCCGGCGGGCCGGGGGCGAACTCGCCCAGGTCCGGTGGATGATCGAGGAGCTCCGGGTGAGCCTGTTCGCCGTCGAACTTGGCACCGCCTATTCGGTGTCCGAGAAGCGGATCCGTGCGGTGCTCAACAAGGCGCTCGCCCCGGCCTAGGAAAAGTGCCGGGGCGAACTGCCCACGTGAGTGGTCCAGGCGAACTACCTGGTTGAGGGTTCAGCCTGGTCAGGCCGGTACGAACCCGCCGTACCCGGCGTCGCGGAGTCCCTGCCGCAGTTTTTCGGCATTGGCGTCCAGGACCTTGGGATCGGGATTTTGGTCCGCGGTCGCGAAGTTGAACTCCGCCATGCTCCTGGAGGGCCATACGTGGACGTGGAGGTGGTTGATCTCGTAGCCTGCCACAATCAGGCCCGCCCGTGCAGCGCCGAAGACATCCACCTGGACGGCGCCGATCCGGCGGGCCACCTCCATGACTTTCGCCAGGGTTTCCGGGGAAGCGTCCGTCCACCGGTCCACTTCCTCGGTAGGGACCACCAGGGTGTGGCCGTCCGCCAAAGGACCCGTGGTGAGGAACGCGGAGACGTCGTCTTCGCGCCACACGAACCGGCCCGGAATTTCGCCGTTGAGGATCCTGGTGAATAGCGTGCTCATGCGTCTGCCTCCTTGGCGGGTGCCTGCAGTGTGCCGGTGTCCAGCACAAACCGGTATTTCACATCGCCTGCGACCATCCGGTCATAGGCCTCGTTCAACTGTTCGGCGCGGACCACTTCGATGTCCGCCACCACGCCGTGTTCGGCGCAGAAGTCCAGCATTTCCTGCGTCTCCGCGATGCCGCCGATCAGCGAGCCGGCATAGGCGATGCGGCGCCGGACCAGTGCCCGCGGGTTGACGGGCGGCATAGCCTCGGAGGGCAGGCCCAACTGGAAGAGCGCACCGTCCACCCGCAGGGTGCGGAACAGCGGGTTCAGGTCGTGGGGTGCTGCCACGGTGTCGATGATCAGGTCGATAGTGCGGTTTGCCGCCTCCATCGCTGCCTCGTCCCGGGACAGGACAACCTCGTCCGCGCCTAGTTCCAGGGCGGCCGGCACCTTGGACTCCGAGGTGGTGAACACCACCACTTTCGCGCCCATGGCCTTGGCCAGCTTGACGGCCATGTGGCCGAGTCCACCGAGCCCCACGACTCCCACAACATCGCCCTCTTCGACGTCGAAGTGCCGCAGCGGCGAGTAGGTGGTGACGCCGGCGCACAGCAGCGGGGCGACGGCGGCCGGGTCCAGGGATTCCGGCACGCGCAGGACATAGCGGCGGTCCACCACCACCGTGGAGGAATAGCCGCCCTGGGTGACCGCATCGCCGTTCCGGCGGTCAACGGCACCATAGGTGCCAGTCATTCCGTTCTCGCAGTACTGTTCCAGGCCGTCCAGGCAGCTCTCGCATTCGCGGCAGGAGTCCACGATGCACCCCACCCCCACCCGGTCCCCCGGGGCGAAGTCGGTGACACCGGAACCAACGCGGCTTACCGTTCCAACAATCTCGTGGCCGGGGACCAGCGGATAGGCCTGGCCGCCCCACTCCCCGCGCACTGCATGGACGTCTGAATGGCACAGCCCGCAGAATTCAATGGCAATTTCGACGTCGTCAGGTTTGGGTGTGCGCCGCGCAAGAGTCAGCGGGACCAGGCCGCTGTCCGCGGACGTGGCGCCGTACGCGGCGGCCAGGACGCCGCCGTCGGAATCATTGGATCCGGCAGCAACGGAGCCGGGGGTGGCGGTTTCAGGGGCTGCAGGTTCGGGGGCGACAGGGTTGGCAAGGGGCGGCGGCACAGGACGTCCAGGAGTCATAGTGCGACGCTACCCTTGCCCGCCCTGGTCTTTCCACTCCACAGCCCCTTCACCGCGGGGGTCTGGCCCGGTCGCCACAGGCAAGTGGGGGTTGTTGGACCACTCCGAGAAGGAGCCGGGGTACAGTGCAGCGCGGAAACCGGCCAGTTCCAGGGCAGCCACCTGGTGCGCAGCGGTGACCCCGGAGCCGCAATAGACCCCCACCTCGACGTCGTCGCTGATGCCCAGCGCTTCGAAGCGGCGGCGCAGCTCGGCCGAAGGCAGGAACTGGCCGTTGCCGTCGATGTTCTGTGAAGTGGGCGCGCTGACCGCACCGGGGATGTGGCCGGCCCGCGGATCAACAGGCTCGATCTCGCCGCGGTACCTTTCCGCGGCGCGCGCATCGAGGAGGAGCCGGTCCGGTCGGGCACCGTTCGGGACGTGTTGATTCTCCATCCACCCGGTCACGGCGGCCGCGTCCAGGACCGGCATCTGCCCGTCGGCCAGTGTCACATTTCCGGAAGGAGGCAGGACCTCACCCTGCTCAAGCGGCAGGCGTGCCGCGCGCCAAGCCGTCAGGCCGCCGTCGAGCAGGTAAACCTCGGTGTGGCCGGCGTTCCGCAGCAACCACCACGCACGGGCTGCGGCCATGTTGCTGCTGTCGTCGTAGGCCACCACAACATCGCCGGTGTTGATACCCCAGCGCCGCGCAGCATCCTGGAATCTGAGCGGCGACGGCAGCGGGTGCCGGCCGCGCTCCGGCACCGCGGGGTCCGCGAGCTCGGTAGCCAGGTCAACAAACACGGCCCCAGGCAGGTGCCCCTGCAGGTAGTGATCGTGCCCGTGCGGATCGCCCAGCGCCCAGCGCACATCCAGCAGCACGGTGCGCAGGCCCCGGACACGGCGTTCCTCCAGGGCTGCGACATCCAGCAGTGGCTTCACGGTGCTCCTTCGCTCAGGCGGACAACGTTTCCACTCTAATGGCAGCCCGCGGAGCCGCAGGTAGGCTGGTGCGGTGAAGATCGAGCGCAGCGCGGGCCGGGCCTGGGCGGACGAAGCCATCCGGAAAATCACGGCAGAAAACAACCGCTCCGCCGACACCCACCTCTACTTGGTGCCGCTGCCCGAGCACTGGGGCGTCCAGCTCTACCTGAAAGATGAATCGACGCACCGCACCGGCAGCCTCAAGCACCGGCTGGCGCGGTCGCTGTTCCTGTTCGGCCTGGTCAACGGCTGGATCCGGGAGGACACCACCATCGTTGAGGCGTCCAGCGGGAGCACCGCGGTGTCCGAGGCGTACTTTGCCCAGCTCCTGGGGCTGCCGTTCATCGCGGTCATGGCACGCAGCACCAGCCAGGAAAAGATTGACCTGATTGAGCAGTTCGGCGGCTCCTGTCTGCTCGTGGACCATGCCTCCGAGGTTTACGCGACGGCGGAGGAGGTGGCCGCCACCAGCGGCGGGCACTACATGGACCAGTTCACCTACGCCGAGCGCGCCACGGACTGGCGCGGGAACAACAACATCGCCGAGTCGATCTTCGGCCAGCTGGCATTGGAGGAGCACCCCGTACCGGAGTGGATCGTGGTGGGCGCGGGAACCGGCGGCACCAGTGCCACCATCGGCCGGTATCTCCGTTACCACAGCCACGCCACCCGGTTGCTGGTGGTGGATCCGGAGAACTCGGCCTTCCTTCCCAGCTGGCGCGGCAGCACGTCCGGTCCTGCCACGGGCCTGCCCTCTAGGATCGAGGGCATCGGCCGGCCCCGCATGGAGCCCAGCTTTGTGCCCTCAGTGATCGACCACATGGTCCAGGTTCCGGACGCGGCATCCGTCGCTGCCATGCGCCACCTCCGCACGCTCGCCGGACTCCACGCCGGCCCCTCCACGGGAACGAACCTTTGGGGAGTCTGGCAGCTCGTCGCGGCGATGATCACCGAGGGCCGCAGGGGCAGCATCGTGTCGTTGATGTGCGACGGCGGAGAGCGCTACGCGGGCAATTACTACAACCCGGCCTGGCTGGCATCCAAGGGCCTGGATCCGGCTCCGTATGAAGCGGTGATCAATCGCTTTTTCGATACGGGTGTTTGGGCCGGGGACGCGGTTTAGACTTCTACCTGCTCCCCCGCCGCCAGGTGGCGGTACTCCGTTCCGTACTTTGCGCCCAGTCGGTGGACGTGGCCTTCCACTATCTTCAGGCCGTTGTCATTGAGCAGGCCGTCGTGAATCTGGAATGCGCGCGGCGCGCGGACGCCGATCACGAAGTCCACCACCTCTGCCGCTTTGCTCCAGGGTGCATGCAGGGGCACCAGCAGCGTCTGCACGTCGATGCCGTCAGGAATCACGAAGGAATCACCCGGGTGGTAGACGTTCCCGTCCAGGAGATAGCCGATATTGGCCACCACCGGGATCTGCGGATGGATCAGGGCGTGCTGGCCGCCAAAGCTCCGGACGTCGAAGCCTGCCGCTTCAAACGATGAACCCGGCTCCACCGTGTTGATCCGGGCCGCGGCGTCAGGGGATTCATTGCGCAGGTTCTCCGCGACACCCGCCGGGGCGAAAACCGCCAGGTTCGCGTTCTCCTTCAAAGCGTTCACTACTGCCGGGACGTCGATGTGGTCGTTATGTTCGTGCGTGACCAGCACGGCGTCGGCACCGGCCAGCGCCTCCGCCGATTCAGAAAATGTTCCGGGGTCCAGCACCAGGATCCGGCTGTCCTTCTCGAGGCGGACGCAGGCATGGGTGTATTTGGTCAGCTTCATAGCGCCAGCCTAGGGTCCGGCCCGGACCGTGTCCACGAAGCTCAGGCTGGTAATCTGGATCTTTGCCATCATCCTTAGGGAAGCGAGTCCATCCATGCCGTTCGGCACCAAGGCTGAGTCCACCAAGCCCGCTTCAGCGCCGGCTTCCGGCGGCAGTCGCAATGCTGGCGCGGGTACAGCTGGCGCGGTTACAGCGGGCGCAGGAGCCGGCGCCGTCAAGGAACAGCGGGTCACGAAACAGCGGCTGGCGGTCAGTGCAGCGCTTGACGAACTGGATGATTTTGTCAGCACGCAGGAGCTCTACAGGATCCTGCAGAACCAGGGTGTCTCCGTCTCCCTCGCTACTGCCTACCGGATCCTCCAGTCCCTGGCCGACGAAGGACTCGTTGACGTGCTGCGCAACGGCGACGGCGAGGCTGTGTACCGCAGGTGCGCCGTCACGGGACACCATCACCACCTGCTGTGCCGGAATTGCGGCAAGGCAGTGGAAGTGGAAGCGCCGGCCGTGGAAACGTGGGCAGCCCGGATCGCAGCCGAACATGGGTACACCGAGGTGGCGCACACCGTGGAGATCTTCGGCCTCTGCGCGGAGTGCACAGCACGCAAGGCCGCCGGCACCGTGTAGGTTACTGAGGTTGCAGTACCCGTCCGTTGATCCCGCGGGAAGCACGGACGGAACCGATGATCCGGCACACCACGTAGATCAGGAATGACAACGTGGTGACGTACGGGCTGATCGGGATGCGTCCGCCCAGGGCCAGCAGGATTCCGCCAACGATGGCCGTGACGGCAAAGGCCACGCTGAGCACCACCACGGCCACCGGCGACGACGTCACGCGGAGGGCCGCAGCAGCCGGCGTAATGAGGAGCGCCAGCACCAGAAGGGCTCCCACCACCTGGATGGACAAAGCGACGCTGATGCCCAGCAGGACCATAAAGACGACGCCCAGCGTCCGGACCGGAATCCCTCGGGCCTCGGCAAGTTCGGGGTCCACGCTGGCAAAGTTCAGTGGCCGCCAAATGGCCGCGAGGACCAGCATCACCACAACGGCGGTTCCGGCCAGCGCTTGAAGCTGGACGGTATCCACCGAAACGATCTGCCCGGTCAGCAAACCGAACTTGTTGGCGGCACGGCCTTCATACAAGGACAGGAACAGGATCCCGAGGCCCAGCCCGAAAGGCATGATCACCCCGATGATGGAGTTTTTGTCCCTTGCCCTGACTCCCATCACGGCGAGCAGCAGCGCGGCAGCCACCGAGCCGATGAGCGAACCGAAGACGATATCGGCACCAATCAGGAGGGCGAAGGCTGCACCGGCGAAGGACAGTTCCGAAATTCCGTGGACGGCGAAGGCAAGGTCACGCTTCATCACGAACGTCCCCACCAGGCCGCCGAGCAGGCCCAGGACGGCGCCCGCCCAGATGGAGTTCTGGACCAGGACCAGCAGCTCGCCATAGTTCTCGAAGCTGAAGATGGCGCCAATGATACTGTCGGCGTCCATCAGGCCACCTCTCCGGCAAGGGCATGCGCCTCGGCGTGATGGTGCGTGGTGGCATCCGGCAGGCCCACCACCACAATGCGTCCGTTCGCATGGATGACCTCAACATGGCTGCCGTACAGGTCGGAGAGGACCTCCGTGGTCATCACTTCCTCCGGGGTGCCCACCTTGAAGCGGCCGCCGGCCAGATAGAGCACCCGGTCCACGTAGTCGATGATGGGGTTGATCTCGTGGGTGACAAAAACCACCGCGCTGTTTTGCTCGTGGCATTGTTTGTTGATCAGCGAACTGACGGCCTGCTGGTGGTGCAGGTCCAGGGAGAGCAGCGGCTCGTCGCAGAGCAGGACTTTTGGGTCTGTTGCCAAGGCTTGGGCTACGCGCAGCCGCTGCTGCTCGCCGCCGGAGAGCTGGCCCACCGGAACCTTGGCGTAGTCCGACGCGCCCACCAGCTCAAGGAGCTCATCAATCCTGCGGTTGGCCTTGGCCGAGGAGAGGCGAAGCCCCCAGCGGTGCCCATCCACCCCCAGGCCCACCAGGTCCCGCGCACGCATCGGCGTGTCCCGGGCAAACGATTTTTGCTGCGGGATGTAGCCGATCAGGCTGCTGCCGCGCTCAACAGGGTGTCCACCGAGCATGGCGGTGCCCCGGTGCAGGGTCTGCAGACCCAAGAGGACTTTGAGGAAGCTCGTTTTCCCGCTGCCGTTGGGGCCAAGCACTGCGAAGAACTCACCGGGCCTGATCTCCAGGTCCAGGTCCTCCCACAGCGTCCGCTGACCGAAGGCGAGGGACGCCCCGGCGAGGCTGACCACAGGTTTCAATTATTGGTCTCCAGAACTTTGCTGACGTTGTTCACATTGTCCGTCATCCACTGCAGGTAGGTCTTGCCCTCTGGCAGCGTTTCATTGAAATCGACCACCGGGACACCTGCCGTTTCGGCCGCCTTCTTCAGCGCTTCGGTCTGCGGGCCTTCGGTCTGGCCGTTGTAGGCAAGGAACCGGACGGACTTTGAGGCAACCAGGTCTGTTGCGGCCTTGAGTACGGCCGGCGGGACGTCGGAGCCTTCCTCAATCGCAGCAGTGTAGTCCTCGGGAGTAGCGTTCTCCAGCCCCGCATCGGAGAGCAGGTAGAGCGGCACCGGCTCAGTGACCGCTACCTTATCCCCCGCCGCACTCGTCTTCAGCGCCCCAAGCTTTCCGGCCAGCTGATCCAGTTCAGACTTGAAAGTGCCGGCGTTGGCCGTGAAGGTGCCGGCGGAATCCGGTTCCAGCCCGCCCAGTCGTGAAGCAAGGTCGTCGGCCAGCCGGCCCATGGCGGCCAGGCTGTACCAGACGTGCTCGTTGAACTCGCCGTGGTCGTGGCCATCCCCGCCCGAAGACGCCGCCGGCGCCGCTTCGTCCGTGGCTTCGCCTGCGGCCTCTTCCGGATGGGCCAGGCCGGAAAGTTCGACGGCGTTCAGCACGTTGTGCGCGTCAATGCTGCTGTCGTTCACCAGGGTGTGGAGAAACTCGTCGTAGCCTCCGCCGTTTTCCACCACGAGGTCCGCCTTGGAGACGGCCAGCCGGTCCTGGGCGCTGGCCTCGTAGGAGTGCGGGTCCTGGCTGGTCTTGTTGATGATGGCGGTCACGTTCACTTTGTCACCGCCCACCGCCTTTGCAATGTCCCCGTAAACGTTGGTGGAAGCCACCACGTTGATTCCGTCGGGTGCGGTCCCGCCAGAGGCCTCGGGCTGGGGGCTGCATGCGCTGAGCAGCAGGCCAAGCCCGGCAAAGAGTGCAAGGGACGTTCGGGCGGCGGAACGGCGCACGTAAACCTCGGTTCAGTGGTTGTGGGATCGCAGGGGAACCACTAAAGCCTATACCTAAATAGGAATGATTCCTATTTAGGTATAGGTCTGAGGAAGCCCTGCTACCGCATCATTGTGACAGGGACCCTCACCGAGCGCTCCCCTGCGACACCGCCTGCAGGCCTGCTAGGCGCCGTTGGGCTGGCCCAGGCGCCGCACGCCCCTGGCCTGTGTGGCGTCACGGATTTCACCCACCAGCTGTTCGATCACGTCCTCGAGGAACAACACACCTTTGGTGTTTCCGTCCGGCCCGATGACGCGTGCCAGGTGCGAACCTGTTCGCTGCATCACCGACATCGCCTTTTCAATTTCATCGTCCAGGGCGAGGTTGGCCAGGGACCTGATCCGGCTTTCGGCGATGGGCCGTTCGTATGCAACCTCTGGGATGGACAGGACGTCCTTCACATGGAGGTAGCCGTAGAGCATGTCGTCGTCGTCGAGCATCGGGAACCGGGAGAATCCGGTACGGCTCACGGCCTTCTCGAACTCCACCGGCGTGGTGGCGGCCTTCAGCATCACCAGCTTTTCAAGGGGAACCATGATGTCAGCGGCGTTGTACTCGGAAAATTCGAGCGCGCCGGTAATCAGGCCCGCATCGTCATCCACCAGCCCGTGGCGGGTGGACTCCTGCACAATCGACTGCACTTCCTCCAGGGTGAAGGAGGAGTTCACCTCATCCTTGGGCTCGATACGGAGCAGCTTGAGGATGTGGTTGGCGGACCAGTTCAGGACGGAGATGACCGGGTTCACCAACCGGGCGATAAACATCAGCGACGGGGCAAGGAACAGCGCTGCCTTATCCGCCACGGACACCGAGATGTTCTTGGGGACCATCTCACCGAAAGTTACGTGCAGGAACGTTACGAGCATCAGCGCCACGGCAAAGGCCGCCACATCGGCGATCTCCATGGGCAGGCCCAGTGTCTCCAGCGGCACCGCCAGCAGGTGGTGGATGGCCGGCTCTGCCACCAGAAGGATCAGCAGCGAACAGACCGTGATACCCAGCTGGGCACAGGCCAGCATCAGCGAAACGTTCTCCATGGCCCGCAAGGTGGTCTGCGCGCGTTTGGAACCCGCTTCGGCCAACGGCTCGATCTGGCTGCGGCGGGCGGACATCACGGCGAATTCAGCGGCCACAAAAAACGCGTTGCCGAAAAGGAGGACAACCAGCCACAGTATTCCGGCCCAGTCGCTCATCGTTCGGTCCTGTCGTTTTTAGTCCTGCCGTTGTTCTGCCTGCCGTTGGTCGTCCTGTCGCCAGGGTCCGCCGCCTCAGGCTCCGGCGCGGACGGACGGAAGCAGATCCGGTCGATCCGCCGGCCGTCCATCCTGGTGACGCTCAGAGTTCCGCCCTCCACGGCAACCGTGTCCCCGACAACAGCGATGCGGCCGAGCTTGCTCATCACATAGCCGCCCACTGTTTCGTACGCTGCCTCGTCAGGGACGCTCAGGCCGGGAATCTGCTCGGAGAGTTCATCCGGGCGGAGCAGTCCAGGGAAGTACCAGTCACCGGAAGCGCTCTGGAGCAGGCCAGGACGGACCTTGTCGTGCTCATCGGCCACCTCGCCCACAATTTCCTCCACGAGGTCCTCGAGGGTGGCGATTCCTGCGGTTCCGCCGTATTCGTCCAGTACCACCGCCAGCTGAAGGTTGCCCTCGCGCAGTTCAGCCAGCAGGGCATCAAGGTGGATGGTCTCCGGGACGCGGAGCACTTCGGTCATGATGGCCCCGGCTTCAAGGTTCTGCCGGCGGTCCCACGGCACTGCCACTGCCTTCTTGACGTGGACCAGGCCCTTGATGTCGTCCGCCGACTCACCAATGACGGGGAACCGTGAATATCCCGTGCGGCGCGCCGCCGCCAGGATGTCGGACACCGGCTGGTCCGCCTCGATGGTTTCCACGCGGATGCGGGGAGTCATCACGTCGGCGGCAGTGCGCGTGGAGAAATTCAGTGTGCGCGCCACGAAGTTGGCCGTACCGGCGTCGAGCGTTCCCATCGCAGCCGAGCGCCGCACCAGGGACGCCAGCTCAGCAGGGGTCCGCGCACCGGAAATTTCTTCCTTCGCTTCCAGCCCAAAAACGTGCAGGACCCTGTTGGAGAAGCCGTTGAGGACCACGATGGCGGGTTTGAACACAGCAGTGAAGACCAGTTGCGGCCTGGCCAGGGCGCGGCCCATCGGAAAGGACAAGGCGATGGCCATGTTCTTTGGCACCAGTTCGCCCAGGAGCATGGAGAGCAGGGTGGCAAGCACCATTGCCAGGACCAGGGAGATGGAAGCCACTGCAACATCCGGAAGTCCGACGGCGGCCAGCGGGGCTTCCAGGAGCTTGCCCACCGAGGGCTCCATCACGTAACCGGTCAGCAACGTAGTGAGCGTTATGCCCAACTGGCAACTGGAAAGCTGCGTGGAGAGCGACTTCAGGCAGGCGAGCAAAGGAATGGCGCCGTCGTCGCCGTCGTCAATGGCCCGTTGGACCGTTGCCTGGTCAAGTGCAATGAGTGAAAATTCGACGGCGACAAAAAAGCCCGTGCCGGCGATCAGCAGCAATCCGGCTGCGAGGAGAAGCCATTCCATTCAGCATCCCGCCTGGACAGCGGTGGCCATGGATCTTGGCTGGGTAGTCAGGGAGCCATCAGTAAAGGACCCGCGCCAGGAATATCGGTCCGGCGGAGGGTGGTCAGCCGAGGCCGACACAGTATCCTTTGCAGCTCCTGCCGGCAATGCCAGCGAATGGTGATGGGCGCGTGTTCGGGGTTTGCCGGCTCTTCGGGTGGACTGTGCGGCGCTGCTTACGCCCCGCTGACAGCCCCCAGGCCGGCACCTAGATTTACTGTCCATAAGAATTTCAGTCTACAGGAGCGAGTCCCCGGTCCTGCGAGCCTGGCAGGTGCTCCCGTCCGCCATATTCGGCCCTTTTTACGTCTCATCATGATTTGGGTCACCCTTATTGGCAGTTACCACAAGATGCTCACTAGACTGGCAATGGTCTGGGTTCAGAGGACGCAGAGACCGGTTGAAACGTAGTGCTGAGGGCACCGTGGGCCGGAGAGAAATCAAACTCATGGAAGAGGCGTATTTCAAGTGCCAGAGCAGCCTAGCCACCGTCTACCAGAGGAATTTGGCGGAAACGAGTGGCTCGTTGACGAACTGTACGAGCAGTACCAAAAGGATAAGAACGCTGTTGACGCCAAATGGTGGCCGCTGTTTGAATCCTTCGGCTCGGGCAGCAGTTCTTCTTCCAACGGAAATTCGGCGCAAGCCACTGCCCACCCCGCAACCAGGGAAATGCCGGTCGTGAACGCGGCTCCTGCAGCACCGGCAACGCCGCCGGCCGCGGCACCGCCCGCTCCGCCGTCGGCCCCGCCCGCCTCCGCGGCACCTGCCGCCCCCGCTGCCGTCAAGAAAGCCCCCGCCACCGTCGCCCGCGATGGTGGAAAAAAGAC
>NZ_VHIJ01000021.1:0-13109 GCF_006680095.1 Pseudarthrobacter sp. B4EP4b
CAGCGTGCCCCCGCCGGCCCCCGGCCCGCCGCTCCAGGCCGCCCCGGCCAGCCGAACGACCCGGACCACGGTCCCGGACAGTACCTCTAGGTTCATTGGGCTTTTTCAGCGCCGCCAGGCAGGGGCGCAAGGACGACGTGGAATTGGGGAAAGGGTTGTGGCGGCGCGCCCACGACCGTTTCCAGAGGGGGCTGGACCGCTTCCACCAGGTTCTCGAAGGCGTGGAGGATGACCAGCTCTACGGCGAGCTCGTGGAGATCGCCAATGAGCTCGCCGCGCTGCTGGAACGGGTCAGGGCTGTCTGTATGGAAGCGCAGCAGCGCTCGCCCAGCGAAGGACTGGACATCCCGGTCCGGCTCGCAGGCGTCCACCGGGCGCTGTCCAAGGCCGGCAATTCCCTGGCCACCACTTCCGAAGCTGCCGCCATGCTCCGGCTCGCCGTTGGCCCCATTCCGGTAGGCGCCGCGTCCGTACGTCGCCGCGCCGAGGCAGTATTCCAGCAGGTGGCCGACGCCGAGAGGCACCTTGCCGAGGAAGGTTCCGGCTCCGATGCCGCCACCGGGCGGGAAGATATTCCCGGTTAAGCGTCTGGCTTACTCTGCGGTATTTCGCCGGCCGGCCCGTTGTGGTTTGGCAGGATAAAGGAATGACTTCTTCACCCACACTGACGTTCAACGACGGTAACCAGATTCCCCAGCTCGGCTACGGCGTATGGCAGGTTGAGGACGGAGTGGCGGAAAAGGTGGTCCGCCAGGCCTTCGAAGCGGGCTTCCGCCACATCGACACCGCCAAAATCTACGGCAATGAGTCCGGTGTTGGCCGGGCCATCGCAGGCTCCGGCCTGTCACCTGAGCAGCTTTTTATCACCACCAAGCTGTGGAACGCGGACCAAGGCTACGAGTCCACCCTCGCCGCATTCGAGGAGTCCATGGACCGGCTGGGCCTCAAGACTCTGGACCTGTACCTGATCCACTGGATGCAGCCCAAGCAGGACAAGTACGTGGACACCTGGAAGGCGCTGATTGAGCTGCAGAAGCGCGGCCGGGTGAAGTCCATTGGTGTCTCAAACTTCACCGTTGAGGGCCTGCAGCGGCTCATCGACGAAACCGGTGTGGTCCCGGCCATCCACCAGATCGAGCTGCACCCCTACTTCAGCCAGCGGGAACTGCGCGAATTCGGCGCTTCCAAGGGGATCCTGACCCAGGCCTGGTCCCCGCTGGGCCAGGGCGGCGAGCTCCTGGAGGACCCGGCAGTGGCCGCGATTGCTGCCAAGCACGGAGCCACGCCCGCCCAGGTTGTCATTGCCTGGCACCTTGCCATCGGCAACGTGGTGATCCCGAAGTCCGTCACCGAGTCCCGGATCCGTGAAAACTTCGCAGCACTGGACGTCTCCCTGGACGCGGACGACGTCGAAGCCATCAATGCACTGGACCGCACCGCCAAGGGCGAAGGCCGGATCGGCCCGGACCCGGCAGTTTCCGACTTCGCCTAATTCCAACGGGGCGTACAACCCGCGTTGCCTGGCATTTTTGCCCGGGCAACGCGGGTTGCTTGCGTTAAGCGGCTGCACGAGTCCTGGGCTTCGCTGGGGAGTGGGAAGGCTCAGGCGGCGATGCGGACCTGCTGCACGGGAACGGCGTCCACAACAGCCCAGCTGTCCTCGCCGTGGCAGTGGCGGCTGGCGAAGCGTTCTGCCTCTGCCAGGGTGTTAAAGACTTCAGCCCGGGCACGGCCGCAGTCGGCGTCGAAGTAGGTGACGTGAAATTCCTGTACGGGTTGGTTTTCCATAAATCCAGTGTGCAACCGGGGTCTGACATTCCTTGGAATCAGGACGGCGTGTCCATGCTGCCCAGCCGCAGGACCCGCTCATGCGCCAGCATGGCAGTCCGCTCTGCCTTGTCCGCAGCCCGCACCGCCTGCTTTGCCTCGGCAGCAGTGGCGGCGAGGCTTCTGCGCAACTGCTCGAGCCGGTCCTCAGCCGCCCTGAGGCGCGTCCGGAGTTCGGCTGTTTCCTGGAGGAGTTCAGCCATCTCGGTGCGCGCCCCCTCCGCCCGGTTCTGCAGGTCCCGGGCAAGCTGAGCCGTCTCCGCCTGGGCGGCCTCCGCTTCGGCCAGGGCGGCTTTTGCTTTCTCGAGCGCGGGCGGTGACTTTGGCCGCGGTGTTTGCCGGACTGCCTCGAGCCGCGGCTTGTCCGGCTTCGGACGGGAGGCGCCCGCCGTCGTCGTACCCTCCTTCCGCGGCCTGTCCGGTACCGCCCCAGCCGGAGCAGGAACCGACCGGGGCGCCGCGGGGAGGGCAGCGGGCACTGCCACCAAACCGTCAAGGTCCACGGCGTTTACGCCGTCCGCCGAGAGCGTCTTGAGCAGGCGGCCGCTTTGGACAGCGGCGGCCGCTCCGGCATCGGCGGTCAGGGCGCGCAAGGTCTCTTCGACGTCCGTTGCCATGGCCTCGCTGATGGACCGGCCCTGCTCCTGGGCCACCGCGCGGGCGGTATCCACGGCGGCGGCCAGCAGGGTGCGGCGCTCACGTCCCAGCTCACGCAGTGCCGTGGCGTCCAGTGAGGCCTGCGCCTCACGCATGCGGCTGCCGAGATCACTCAGCCCGGCGAGGACGTCTGGTTCATGCAGGGCCAGCATGTTCACGGCCCAGGCGGCAACCGACGGCTTGGGGAGCCCGCGCACAGCCGCCCCCAATTCTTTGTCCCGGCCGGCGGCTTCCTTCGCCGCAGCTGCGCGGGCGCCGATAAAATCGTCGAGCGGCTTGGCATAGAGCTCGTTGGCAATCTCTGCCAGGGCCTCGTCATCCATGCACGCCATCTTAGGGGCCGGTGTTGCTCCTGGCTGACAGGCCTGCAACCGGGCCCCGGCCTGTAGTGGCTACGGTTCCTCTATGTTCTTCTGCCGCCGCACCATTTCGCCAATCCAGGTTGGCGCAAAGGGCGAAGTGCAGCCAGGAGGAGTGGGGTAGTCCTTGAGGACTTCCAGCCGCTCCCCGATTTCGACAGCCCTGACGCGGTATTCGGCGTGCCAGATGCCGATAGTGGCCAGGCAGGTGTTCATCGCCCACTGCAGCCGCTCCGGGGCATCTTTCATGTCAGCTTCGATGACGTCGAGCAGCCTGGTGAGGTCAAGGCCGTCAGGCTGCTTCGCCACGCGGTCACTGGTCAGAGCCCAGCCGGCGCTGGCAACCACCGGATCGTGGTCAGCCAACCATGCGGCGCGAAGTTCTTCTGCGTGGGCGCTTTTCTTCATCACATAGTTCACAAACCAGTCATGCACTTTGGGTGTGCGGGCCTCCCGCAGCATGGCGTCCAGCTCGTCGCGCCCGAACGCCTTGGGGCGGCAGATGAGGAGTGCCAGCAAACGCGCTGCCGTGTCACCCGTGGCCCACAGCTCACGGGCGAGTTCCGGTTGCGTCTTGAGCCGCTTTGCCACGGCGCGGAGCTTGCTGAGGTTTACACCGTGATCGTCACCGTGCCTTTCGTTAACCTCCCGCGCCCGCGGGTCCTCAAGGGCAGCCAGTTCAGCCATCACCTCGGCCACCGCACCGGTCAACGCCGCCTCGTTCAATGCCGTCCCGGCCACGTCTGGCTCCTTTCCGTCGCCCGCCAGGTTCAGCCTACGACGCAAGCCTGCCGGCCGCATACCTGCCGGGTACTTTCCGGCGGGGCCCGCACTTGCAACCAATGGCACGACGGCGGCGCGGAGCCTTGCATGGAAGACTCCAGCGTGCCTTCCCCCCTCGGGATTTCTCCCGAGTCTGCTTTCAGTCCCGGCAGTGGCGGGGGCCGCTTATCCGGCCCTGTATGTCTGTCGGGACAGCCAGCAGAGATCTACACTGAACTATTCCCCCGTGTAGCGGGCTGGGCTGCCGGGCGCACGATTGGATTACAGGTGCATATCGGGAAAGGCCGGTCATGGGCAGTGTCTCGGGGAAAGCTAACCGGGCGGTATCCGAAGCTGCGTCGGCCAGCCGAAGCCCGGCCCTGCGGATCCTGGCTCGAACGGGCTATGTCTTCATCGGACTGGTGCACATCCTGATCGGCGTCATTGCCCTCCAGGTGGACCGGGGCCAGGGCGGGGAGGCCGACCAATCCGGTGCGATAGCATCGATCGCCTCCAAGCCGGGCGGGCCCGTGCTGCTCTGGGCGGGTGTGGTGGCATGTGGGGCACTGGCGCTCTGGATGGTCAGCGAAGCGTTCTATCTGGCCCGTACCGAAAGCGAGTCGAAGAAGAAACTGAAAACGGCGGGGGCAGCCGTTGGAAAAGCAGTGGTCTTCGCCTTCCTGGCCTTCACCTTCGCTGTCTTCGCATCCGGCGGAAGCAAGAATTCCGGCCAGTCCGCGAGTGATTTTACGGCCAGGCTAATGGGTGCACCCGCCGGCGTGGTGCTGCTGATTGCCGCCGGTCTGGCGATCATCGTTGCCGGCGCCTATTACGCCTACCGCGGTGTCACGAGGAAGTTCATGAACGACCTGCAGGACCCGGGAAACGGCCGTTCGGCCGTCAAATGGATCGGGACCATCGGCTACACCGCAAAAGGCGTTGTCCTTGCGGTGGTGGGTGTCCTGATCATCGCTGCAGCTGCAACGGCGGATCCTTCGAAATCCTCGGGCCTGGACGGCGGCCTGAAAACCCTGGGTTCGCAGCCGTACGGCGTATTCCTCCTCGCCGCAATTGCGGCAGGACTGATCTGCTACGGCGCATACTCCATGGCCCGGGCACGGTTCGGGAAGTTCTAAAGGGGCGCTTGGTCAACGCCGCTCGGGGCCCCGGACCTGAGGAATGGCTCCCTCGTCACTTCCCGCCGCCACAATTAAAGAATTGATTCAGGAACCGCCTGGAGCTTGCGGGGTCAGCCACGCCAAGGCTTGCTGTTCATCGGAGAAATACCGTATGGGGCACCGCGGCACCGGTAGTCCCCTCCGCCCGTGGGCGATGACCCGGTCCACGTCGGTGGTGCCCAGCGTTGCAAACGCTGTGACGGTGACAGCTTCAACGATGATCCGAACGGCCTCCTTGCTCACGGATTCCACCCCGGTGACCTGCAGCAGGACAGCGGCACCGGCACCGGCAGTCAGCGTCAAGAAACGGTCCCGGATCAAAGTCCCGTCCTCTGCGGTGATCCGGCTGCCCGGAGGCACCGTAATGCGCACCACTCCTTCACGGGCGTATTCGATGGTGGCCTTCCCTCCAGCCGTACCTGAGGCTTCGTCGGGGGCATGCGGGTTGGTGGGCTCAGTGGCACTGCGCCCATTCGTAGGAAATTGGCGTCCCAAGTCGGACACGAGAACCATCATCTTCCCCCCGATGTGCTTCAAGTGCGGCCCCGCCGGCGCAGTTGAACCGGGCCTGCCCTCAGACCGCGTGGAGGTCAGCCTACCCCCGAATAAACCGGGAGTCCATAAGGTCAATGCCCGTGGAAGGCTGGCCCGCGGCGCATGCTGAGCCTGCTGCAGAAGCGGGGAAGGGAGGAGTTCGCGGACTGCCGGAACTGGGAACGTTCAGCGGCGGCCGGCGCCTGTTGACAGTCTGTGAGGGCGGGAGTAAGACGGCCAGTGGCGGCCCAATCCTGTGCCGCTGCAGATAATTGTGTCCGCGCCGCCGAAGACCATGCCCTGACGCTCACTGCCCCCGGCCGGTCTGAACGAACAGCGCGGCACGCTTCAAAGGAGAAGCACCATGACCGTTGCAATCATCCTTCACCGCGTCGCCGACTACGACTCCTGGCGCAAGGTCTACGATTCCGTTGGCGACATGCAGAAGGCCGGCGGGGTGACTCAGGAATCGGTACACCAGATGGTTGATGATCCTAATAACGTCCTCGTCATCCATCATTTCGACAGCGTGGACACCGCCAGGGCGTTCTTTGGCAGGGACGACCTGAGGGACGCCATGCAGCGCAGCGGCGTCCAGGGCGAACCGCGCGTGGAACTCTTCGAGTAGCCCAAGGCACCGAAGACTAGGCGCACCCTCTGACGTTCGGCTCCACGGTGTCCCGCGTTCGGCCGCTAACCCTGAGATCTGTGGCCGCAATGCCTGGAGGCGCAAACGGGCGACGCCGCTTAACCAGCGAAAAACCCCGGAAACCCCTAAATCCAGGGGCTGTCCGGGGTTTATCCCGAGCTTCCTATCAGAATCGAACTGATGACCTTTTCATTACGAGTGAAACGCTCTACCGACTGAGCTAAGGAAGCACCGCATAACCGCCCGGAAGAACCGGGCCCTTCATGCAAGAGTCAACTGTAATAGAGTCCCCGCGCCCGGGTCAAAATGGCCGGGGCTATCCGGCTGAGGCCTTCAGCACACCGTGTTGTCGGCGGGCACTTGACCGCTCACCAGGTAGCGGTCCACCGGGTCCTCAAGGCAGCTGTTGGACCGGCCGTAAGCTGTGTGGCCTTCCCCTGTCCAGGTCAGCAGGGAGGCGTTGCCTAACTGCTTGCGGAGCGAGGCGGCCCACTCCACGGGGGTGGCGGGGTCGCCCGTAGTACCAATCACCACGATGGGGGCATCACCGGTGTATTCCACGGGTGCGGGGGTGCGGAGGTTCTTGTACGGCCAGTCAGCGCAGTTGGTGCCGCCATAGGCGAAAAAGTACCCAAAAGTGGGGGAGTCCTGCATCAGCCGCTCCTGTTCAGCCCGCATGGCTGCGGTATCCGACTCCATGGGATAGTCCAGGCAGTTGATGGCGTTGAACGCGAACGTTGAGTTGGAGGTGTACGTGCCGTTGGACGCACGGTCCGCACCCAGGTCAGCCAGCCGAAGCATCAGGCTAACGTCCCCTGCCATGGCAGCGTCCAGGGCCTGCGTCAGTGCAGGCCAGCTCTGGTCGTTGTACAGCGGGGTAATCAGGCCGCTGACGAACATCGTGGCGTTGACCACCCGGCCGTCCTTGGCCGTGCGCGGTGTTTGCTGGACAGCGTTGATGAGGTCGCGGATCTGCTGCACGCCGGAATCGGCGTTTCCGCTCAGCGGGCACCCGTCCTGCTTCAGGCAGCTCTCGACATAAGCCCGAATGGACTTTTCAAAGGCGCGCGCCTGGCCCCGGGTGAGCTCCTCGTTGCTGATGGACGGATCAAGTGCACCGTCCAGCACCATGCGGCCTACGTTGTCCGGGAAAAGTGAGGCATAAGTGGACCCCAGGAACGTGCCGTAGGAGTATCCGAGGTAGTTCAGCTTCGAGTCGTTGACTACGGCGCGGAGGATGTCCAGGTCCTTGGCCGAACTCACGGTGTCGATATGGGCCAGGACGGCCCCGGTCTGCTCGGAGCACTTGGCGGCAATGGCCTTGTTGTCCGTCAGTACTTCCTGCAGGCCTTCGTCCGTGTCCAGGTTGTAGATCTTGGCACGCGCAGCGTCGCGTTCGGCGTCCGTCATGCAGGTCACGGGGGCGGAGCGCTTCACGCCCCGGGGGTCGAAGCCCACCAGGTCGTACGCGTCGCGTACCGCCTGGGAAAAGTGTGTCCCTGCGGCATCCTTGACGAAGTCGTACCCGGATGCCCCCGGGCCGCCAGGATTGACGAGCAGGCTGCCTGTTCTGTTGCCGGTACTGGGGGACCGCAATGCCGCGAGTTCGATGGTGTCGCCGCCGGGATTGCCGTAGTCCACGGGCACTTCCACCTTGGCGCACTGGAAGCCGTTTTCGCACGGCTCCCACACCACTTCCTGTGAATAGAACTCCTCAAGCCCGGCCGGAGCGGACGCCACAATCGAGGGGTCGGCTTTTGCCGTGGCTGCTTCCTGGTTGCGGTCACCGCCGTTCAGGAGGCTGCAGCTGGCCAGAATCATGGCAAGGGCCATGGCCCCGGCGGCACGTGCCGCAATCACCCAGGATGCGGGGCGTGCGGGCAGGGGGCGGGCAGTCATCGGGTCTCCTTGGAAGGGTTAGATCAGGCTGGCTGCCATGGACTCAATGGTCAACAGCGGGGCTACGTTGGTGGTGGTGATGCGTTCACGGGCTTTGTTGATGGCATCCATCCGGGCAAGTGTGGCTTCTGGAGTGGAGCGGCTGGCAAACTCCTCCAATTCACTCCTCAACTCAACGTTTACGAGCTCCACAGCATTCCCGAGCTGGATAATCATCACATCCCGGTAGAAAGACAGCAGGTCCGTGAGGGTGCGGTCCAGCGAGTCGGTGACGGACCGCTTGGCACGGCGCTTCTGATCCTCCTCAAGCTGCTTCACCTGGCTCCGCATGGCCGGCGGCAGCGTGCCCGATTCCGGTGCTCCAAGTGTGGCCAGCAGGGCGGCCCTCTCGGCCGCGTCGCGTTCCTCGTTGGAACTTGTGGCCTCGGCCGTTGCGATCTTGACCAGCTTTTCCGCCATCATCACCGCAGCAGTGACCCCGCGCAGTCCCAGTGGGAACCGCACCGTCTCGAGCCGCCGCTCCCGCGCCGCGGGGTCCCGGGCCAACCGCCGGGCGATGCCCACATGGCTTTGGGCCGCGCGCGCCGCACGTTCCGCCAAAGCGGGCTCGACGCCGTCGCGCTTCACCAGCAGGGCGGCCACATCGGCGGCGGGCGGAAGGCGCAAAGCCACGCTGCGGCACCGCGAACGGATGGTCACCAGGACATCGGCGGGGGACGGTGCGCACAGCATCCACACCGTCCGCGGGGTTGGCTCCTCGATGGCTTTCAGCAGGACGTTCGTGGTCCGTTCGGCCATCCGGTCCGCGTCCTCCACCACGATGATCCGCCAGCGGCCGGCAGATGGCCGGTTGCCCGCCGTAGCCACCAGCTCACGCGCCTCATCAATGGTGATGGTCACCTTTTCAGTCCGGACGAACGTGACGTCCGAGTGGGTTTCGCCCAGGATGGTCAGGCACGCCGGGCACTGCCCGCAGCCGCGACGGGTGACGTCCTCCTGGTCGCAGTTCAGGGCCGCAGCGAACGCTTTGGCCGCGTTCGAACGGCCGGAGCCCGGCGGGCCGGTGAAAAGCCATGCGTGCGTCAGGTTTTCTCCGCTGGCGGCCTGGCGCAATTGTTCGACGACGGCGGCCTGGCCCTGCAGGTCGTCCCAGACCGTCATGCGCTGTCCACCTTCGCCGCGGCCAGCAGGGCGTCCACGCGCTGCAGGATCTGCGCGGCCAGGTCATCGACGGGAAGATGCGCGGGAAGCACCAGGTAGGAACCGGCGCGGCTGGCGGCCAGTTCCAGGAAGGCGTCCCGGATCCGCAGGTGGAATTCGTCAGCTTCGGATTCCAGCCGGTCTTCCGCAGCCTCGCCGGCCGTCCTGCGGCGGCGGCCAACCTCCGGGTCCACATCAAGCAGCACTGTGAGGTGGGGCTCCAGGCCGGAGGTAGCCCACGCGTTAATGGACCGTACGGCGTCCTTGCCGAGGTTCCGCCCGGCGCCCTGATAGGCAACGGAGGAATCGATATAGCGGTCCGTCAAAACCACCTCGCCGCGTTCCAGGGCAGGCCGGATCACCTGGGTTGCATGCGCTGCACGGGAGGCGGCAAAAATCAGTGCTTCGGTGTGGGCATCGATGTGCCCCTGGCCGTGGTCCAGGACCAGGGACCGCAGTTTCTCACCTATCGGCGTTCCGCCGGGCTCCCGGGTGCGCAAAACGGTGAGTCCGCGAGATTCAAGGGTGTCCGCAAGCCGGGCTGCCTGGGTGGACTTGCCGGCGCCGTCCCCGCCCTCAAATGCGATGAAAAGACCCGCGCGTTGTTTGCTCACTGGACAAGCCTACCGATCCGCACCGTCAATCGCAGTTTGAGGCCGGTGCTATGTGGACAGGGCCGGAGACGGCTTTCAAGGCTCCCGCCGGCGAACAGTACGCTTTTCTCCATGAGCCTTTCCGAACATCAAGCGGCGTCCCTGGCAGCTGAGACGGTAGTGGTCGCCGCCGGACGTCCCCCAAGGGACCGGGACCAGCCGGTCAACCCGCCCATCGTCCTGTCCTCCACATACTTTGGCAGTGGTCCGCTTGCCGACGGGGACCGCGGCTACGGCCGGTACTCCAACCCCACCTGGGATCCTTTTGAAGAGGCGCTCGGACAGCTCGAAGGCTCGGAACTGCCCGGCCTCCTCTACGCGTCCGGCCTGGCCGCCGTCAGCTCGGCGCTTTCCCTCATCCCGGCTGGGGGAGTGCTCGTGATGCCGTCGCACAGCTATTCCGGTTCCCTGGTGATGGCCGCCGAGCTCGCCCAGAAAGGCTTCATCGAACTCCGGACCGTTGACATTGCGGACACCGAGGCCGTCAAGGAAGCGCTCTCGCCCCGCGGTCCGGCCACACGCCCGGCTGCCATGCTCTGGCTGGAAAGCCCCACGAACCCGATGCTGGGCATCGCGGACGTACCTGCCCTCGCCGAAGCCGCGCACGCCGCCGGAGCAATCGTGGTCACGGACAACACCTTTTCCACTCCCTTGGTCCAGCAGCCGCTGCTGCTGGGATCGGACGTCGTTCTGCATTCGGTGACCAAGTACCTGGCCGGCCATTCCGACGTCGTCCTCGGCGCCCTGGTGACATCCAACCCCGATATCCGCTCCGCACTGCTTCATCACCGGATCATCCACGGCGGGATCGCGGGCCCGTTCGAAGCCTGGCTTGCATTGCGCGGGCTGCGGACCCTCGCTTTGAGGATTGAACGGTCCCAGGCCTCTGCACTGGTCCTGGCTGATCGGCTGGCTGCCCATCCACTGATTGAATCCCTCCGGTTCCCGGGACTTCCCGCCGATCCCGGACACGAACGCGCGAAGCTACAGATGAAGGGGTTCGGCTCGATCATCTGCATCCAGGTGGCACCGGTGGGAGGGATCACCGGCCCCGATGCCGCGGACGCGCTGGTGCGGGCCTTGGAGTTGTGGCTTCCGGCGACCTCACTGGGCGGGGTTGAATCACTCATCGAACGCCGCCGCCGGCACACCGCCGAACCGGCCAGCGTTCCCGAAAACCTGGTACGCCTCAGCGTCGGCATCGAAAACGTCGAGGACCTCTGGGCCGACCTGAAACAGGCGCTGGACGCGCTGGGCGGCTAGGCTGGGCTTGTGGACGGTGAACTGATTATCCAGCCTGTAGAGCGGGCCGTGTATTTCATCCTTGCCTTTGTGGCATTCGGGCTGGAGTTGTGGGCGGTTGTCGACTGCGCAAGGCACAGGGCCAATGCCTTTGAAGCCACCGGCAAGCGGACCAAGACTTTTTGGCTGGCCCTGACCGGAGGTGCTGCGCTGGTCGGCGCTATCTCCGTTTTCTCAATGCTCAACAACGGTGGCAACGGCGGATTCTTTGGCACGCTGGGACTGTTCGGGCTCGCGGCAGTGGTGGCAGCGTCCGTCTACCTCGCCGACGTCCGCCCCGCCGTCAAGGATGCCGGCCGCGGCGGCACCCGCAACACGGGCCCCTACGGGCCCTGGTAATCCCCGCCGGCCCCCTGGGCTCCCGTGGTTGACCTACCTGCGCGGGGACTCCGGCGGTTGATCTAGCTGCGCGGGGCCACTGCTTCCCAATCCACGGTCAGTTCGCCCAGCCGCCAGCGTGCCGGCCCGTCCTGCAGCGGCCACCCGGCATCGCGCAGAAGTCGGCACATCGATTGCCAGCGCTGCCTGTTGCCGAACGAAGCAAGCGGGGCCGATTCCAGCCAGGCCCGGTCCATGGCCTGCATCAGGGAGTGAACCGGTTCCCCAGGGATATTGCGGTGGATCAGGGCTTTGGGCAGCCGCTCGGCGATCTCGGAGGGCAGGGCAAAACTGCCGAACCGGACGGAGAAGCTCAGTGACAGCGGCCGGTGGGCGTCAAGCGCCACCCACGTGACCCGCCGCCCGATCTCGTCGCAGGTGCCGTCGATGAACAGGCCGTCCCCGGACAACCGGTCCTGCACGAGCCGCCAGATCCCGGCCACATCCGCTTCCTCGTACTGCCGCAGCACATTAAAGGCACGCACCAGCACAGGCCGGCCCGGAACTGGAATTTCGAAACCGCCCACCTGGAAGCTCAGCCCGGGCCGTTGCAGCGGCAAGGCGGCACGGACCCTTTCGGGCTCGATTTCTATTCCGCACACCTGGACGTCGGGCCGGATGGCGGAGAGCCGCTCAAAAAGTTCGACGGCGGTGGCCGGCGTGGCACCGTATCCCAGGTCCACCACCAGGGGGTTTGGGGCGGAGCGGATCCGCCAGGCCTGCGGCCCGGTCAACCAGCGGTCCAGCCGGCGCATGCGGTTGGGGTTGGTGGTGCCCCGGGTGACGTTGCCCACCGGCCGGCCCTGCCGGCCATTCGGGTTCCTGCCGGTTATCTGCGGGGCGGCCACCCGTTCAGCTTTTTGCACCACCGGCCCACCTTATCGTTGCCGGCATATCGTCCGCTGCCGGCCCCTTCGTGACGCTGGAGCTGCGCCGGCTGTAACGCTGGGCGGGCGGCAGCGGCGCTCGGCTAGGATGAAAATCATGACTTACAAGCTGATTCTGCTGCGCCACGGCCACAGCGAATGGAACGCCAAGAACCTGTTCACCGGCTGGGTGGACGTAGACCTCAACGACCAGGGCCGCACGGAAGCAGCTCGCGGCGGGGAACTCCTGGTTGAGAACGATGTTCTCCCGGACATCCTTTACACCTCCCTGTTGAAGCGCGCCATCAACACCGCCAATATCGCCCTGGACAAGGCTGACCGCGGCTGGATCCCGGTCAAGCGCGACTGGCGCCTGAACGAACGCCACTATGGTGCGCTGCAGGGCAAGGACAAGGCCCAGACCCTGGCCGAGTACGGCGAAGAGCAGTTCATGGAGTGGCGCCGTTCCTACGACACCCCGCCGCCGCCCCTGGACGACAACTCCGAGTTCTCCCAGGCCCGCGACCCCCGCTACGCCGACCTCGGCGACGCCCTGCCGCGCACCGAATGCCTGAAGGACGTCCTGGTCCGCCTGCTGCCGTACTGGGAATCGGACATTAAGGAAGACCTGAAGGCCGGCAAGACCGTGCTGGTGACTGCCCACGGCAACTCGCTGCGCGCACTGGTCAAGCACCTGGACGGCATCAGCGACGAAGCCATCGCCGGCCTGAATATCCCCACCGGCATCCCGCTGGTCTACGACCTGGACGAAGACTTCCAGCCGATCAAGCGCGGCGGCACCTACCTCGATCCCGAGGCCGCGGAAGAGGCCATCCTCGCCGTCG
>NZ_VHIJ01000021.1:13659-37514 GCF_006680095.1 Pseudarthrobacter sp. B4EP4b
CGCCGTCGTTTGCTCCTAAGTCCGGAACGTTCAGCTGTGTTCGATGCCGTTCGGCTGCCAGGCCCCGGTTACCAGGTAGGTGACCTTCTGGGCAACGGAGACTCCATGGTCCGCGAAACGCTCGAAGTACCGGCTGGCCAGTGCAACGTCCACGGTGGTGGCCGGGCTCTCGGCCCATTCAGGAGCCGCGATGGCTTTAAAGACGCTCAGGTGCAGATCGTTGATGGCGGTGTTGGCCTTCAGGATGTCCCGGGCCACCTCAAGGTCGCGGGTCTCCAGCAGAACGGTGAGCTTGTCCGCAATCTCCTGGTCCAGGTCAGCCATGCTCTTGAACGTTGCCGTCATGGAGTCGGGAATAACGATTGAGGGGAACCGGAGGCGGGCCAGCTGGGCGATGTGCCGGGCGAGGTCACCCATGCGTTCCAGTGACGCGCTCATCCGCAGGGATCCCACGATCATCCGCAGGTCGCTGGCGACAGGACCCTGCAGTGCCAGGATGTCGATGGCCCGCTCATCAAGGCTGTTCTGCAGGAAGTCGATGCGGGCATCCGCCGCGATCACATCCTGGGCAAGATCCACGTCTGCCACCTGGAACGAGGTGGTGGCCTTCGCCATCGCTTCGCTGACCAGCCGGCAGATCTCCACCAGCTGGTCACCAACCTGGGTGAGCTCTTCCTGAAAAACCTTACGCACGTAGGCGTCCTTTCCTTGGAACTCCCGTCCCGCCCGCACCCGGACAGCAGGAATTCATGTCGCCGTTCGGCAGTCCAACTCGTTACTCTGCCAGTATCCGGTAAACGGTTAAGCCTTTGAAGATGAACGTTAGTTGAACCGTTGGTGCAGCAGCCCGGGACGTGCTGATGGCCGCCTGCCAGCGCATAAGGTGGAGCTGTGGATCCTATGCTCATCGGTCTGGTCGCCGGCCTCGTTGGCCTGGCGCTCGGTACGTTCGGAGTGCTTGCCTACAGGGTCAGTGAAAAGCAGCGCCGGTTGCTGGATATTGATTCCGACGAACTCGCCCTGCCAGCCGGTGCAGCCGAGGTGTTGGCCGTCGTCGGGCGCGCCTTTGTGGTGGTGGACGATGTTGACGGCGTGGTCCGCGCCAGCCCCGCCGCCTATGCCTACGGATTGGTCCGCGGGCACACTGTGGTTCACAAGGAACTGCTGGACATGACCGCAGGGGTGCGGCGCGACGGCGTCATCCTGGAGAAGCAACTGGAGCTGCCACGGGGACCCCTGGGGCAGGGCACCATTGTTGTCCAGGTGCGCGCAGCCATGCTCGGTGAGGAATACATCCTCCTGCTGGCTGATGACCGCACGGAAATCACGCGCACCGAGGAGATCCGCAACGACTTCGTGGCCAACGTCTCCCACGAACTGAAGACGCCGGTGGGCGCTATTTCCCTGCTCGCGGAAGCCCTGGAGTCCTCGGCCGATGACGAAGAGGCAGTGCGCCGTTTTGCCAAGCGCATGCATAAGGAGTCCGGCCGGCTCGCTGCCCTGGTGCAGGACATCATCGAACTCTCCCGGCTGCAGGGTGCCAGCGTTACGCAGGAGGGCGGCCCCGTTGACGTCAACGCGGTGATCGCGGAAGCCGTGGACCGCTCCCAGCTCCCGGCCGAGAGCAAGAACATCCGCATCGTTGTGGGCGGCCGGACCGAGGGTATGGTCTTCGGTGACCAGGACCTGCTGGTGACCGCGCTGCGCAACCTGATCGACAACGCCATCCGCTACTCCCCGCCGAACACCAGGGTGGGCATCGGTGTCCGGTCCAGGGACGGGCTGGTCTCAATCTCGGTAACGGACCAGGGTGAGGGACTCAGCGCCGAGGACCAGGAGCGCGTCTTCGAGCGTTTCTACCGCGTTGACGCAGCCCGGTCCCGCCACACCGGCGGCACCGGCCTGGGACTGAGCATCGTAAAGCACGTGGCCTCCAACCACGGCGGGGAAGTGACCCTCTGGTCCCAGCCCGGCCAGGGTTCCACCTTCACCCTTCGCCTCCCCGAGATGGAGGGCCAGGACGCCGAGGAGGAGCTCCCGCAGCCGGCGGCGAACAGCGCGGCCGGGCAGGGATCCCTTAAGCCAACTGTCACCCAGGTACCACGCGCCGCCGGCGCAAAAGAACGAGGAGCCAACGCTTGAGCAGGATCTTGATTGTGGAGGACGAGGAATCGTTCAGCGATCCCTTGTCCTATTTGCTGGGCAAAGAGGGATTCGAGGTGGAAGTGGTGGACAACGGCCTTGACGCCATCACCGAATTTGACCGGAACGGTGCAGACCTCGTCCTGCTGGACCTGCAGCTTCCCGGGCTGTCCGGCACGGAGGTCTGCCGCCAGTTGCGCCAGCGCTCCAGTGTCCCGGTGATCATGCTGACGGCCAAGGACGCCGAAATCGACAAGGTAGTGGGCCTGGAACTGGGCGCGGATGACTACGTCACCAAGCCCTACTCCTCCCGCGAACTGGTGGCCAGGGTCAGGGCTGTCCTGCGCCGCCAGGGCGAACCGGAGGAACTGATTTCCTCTACGGTCCAGGCCGGTCCGGTGCGGATGGACATCGAACGCCACGTGGTCAGCGTGGGCGGGGAACAGGTGCTGCTCCCGCTGAAGGAGTTCGAACTCCTGGAGATGCTGCTGCGCAATTCGGGCCGTGTGCTCACGCGGGGGCAGCTCATAGACCGCGTCTGGGGCTCCGACTACGTGGGCGACACCAAGACCCTCGACGTCCACGTCAAGCGGCTGCGCGGCAAGATTGAACCCGACCCCTCAGCGCCGCGGTACCTGGTGACCGTCCGCGGACTTGGCTACAAGTTCGAGCCGTAGCACCAAGGGCTCACCAAAATTAGAAGCACAGGAAAGGGAGGGGCCGGCCGGCCCCTCCCTTTCCCTGTGCTTGATAAGTCTTTGTTGACTGGTCCGGCCCTAGTGGCCGGCTCCGCCGGCTGACGGCGAGGGCGTTGCGCTTCCGGAAGCCGTCGAGGACGGGGTAGCCGAGGTGCTCGGTGAGGGAGTGCTGCCGGCGGGCAGGTATTCCTTGTACTCCGGGAGCGTTGCATCCAGTACAGGAACCTTGACGGTGTTGCTGACGTTCGTGCCGTCTTCGGTGACCTTGATGTCCACCAGTGAACCGGGGGCCCCGCCGGACGTACTCAGGATGGCCTCATCCGAGTTCTCATTCAGCAGCGTGTAGGAGTTGGCTTTGACCGGAACTTCCGTCTGCGAGCCCTCAGCTCCGTTCAGCTTCAGCGTTACATCCTTGGAGGATGAGTTGTAGACGGCACCAATCACACGCCCGGGCTCATCCTTGCCGGAAGAAACGATGAGGATGTTGCGCAGCTGGAGCGGGCCGAGGTCGGCGCGGATGCCGTCCGACGCGGAGTACTGATGGTTTGTCTGCTGGGGTGTGATGTATCCGCAGCCTGCCGTCAGCAGGCCGACGCCAATGGCGGCCCCGGTCAGTGCCAGTTTGGCGCGGTGGGCCCGGTTCATCGCAGTGAAACGCACGTCACGTACTCCTCGAGGGTTTTGAAAGATTATTCAGCCCATAGCCTAGCCGCAAAGGCGGTCAAACGCGGATTCGAGGGCCGTCACATCACCCTTGGCAGAGCGCGCGCGATGCACTATTATCCGCTTTCGTCAAGGGGGTGGAGGGGGTCGATTGTGCTGTTTTTCCGCGGATTTTCGCGGTTCGGGGCCCTTTTGCCGGCCGGTCATATGCCTGAATCGTGATAAACTGGTCTGCGGGAAAGGGGAAATGTCCACATGGTATTTGAGGTCGGCGAGACAGTAGTTTACCCTCACCACGGTGCTGCGAAGATTGAAGAAATCAAGATGCGCACCATCAAGGGCGAAGAGAAAATGTATCTCAAGCTCAAGGTGGCTCAGGGTGATCTGACCATTGAAGTTCCAGCAGAGAATGTTGATCTTGTTGGGGTTCGGGACGTAGTGGGCAAGGAAGGCCTGGAGCACGTGTTTGATGTGCTTCGCGCCGAGTTCACCGAAGAGCCCACCAACTGGTCACGCAGGTACAAGGCAAATCTGGAGAAGCTTGCTTCCGGTGACGTCATCAAGGTTGCAGAGGTCGTCCGCGACCTGTGGCGCCGCGATCACGACCGGGGCCTTTCCGCAGGCGAGAAGCGAATGCTGGCCAAAGCCCGGCAGATTCTGATTTCAGAACTGGCGCTGGCTGAAAAGACCGACGAGGAGAAGGCTGCAAGCGTTCTCGACGAGGTCCTGGCTTCCTAAGAATTGAACCCCGGTGGCACCCAAGTGCCGCCGGGGCTTCTTTTTGCCCGGATTCAGGTCCGGGCGGGGCGGGCCGCAGCGACGTAGGCTAGTCGGCATGAGTGAAACTCCCACGCGCCTTGTCACCGCCGTGATCCTGGTGGCCGCCGGCTCCGGGCAGCGGCTTGGCTACGGCATGCCCAAAGCAGCCGTGCCCCTGGGCGGCGAACCCATTCTGATGCATGCCCTGCGGGGGATTGTTGCTTCCGGCGTCAGCAGCCAGGTGTGCATTGCGCTGCCGGCCGCGGACACCGCCCTGCGGCAGCTGTGCGAGGACTTCAGGGAGGAACTGGCCGACGGCGGCCCCCTCCTTTCGATTGTCGACGGCGGCGCCACCCGCGCCGACTCCGTCCGGGCTGGCATTGCCGCCCTGATGGACGGGATCGAGGCGGTCCTGGTCCACGACGCCGCCCGTGCGCTGACCCCCGAATCCGTCTTCCACCGGGTGGCTGACGCCCTGGCGGCCGGCGCCGCCGCGGTGATTCCCGCCGTCGCCGTGGTGGATACCGTCAAAACCGTTGCGGCGACCACCGGGGAGGACAGCGCCCTGGCGCCGGAGATCGTGACCGGCACCGCGCCGCGGGAGGAACTGCGCGCCGTGCAGACGCCCCAGGGCTTCCAGCTCGCCACCCTCCTGAAAGCGCATGAGGCCGCCCGCACCCTGGACCAGCAGCAGTCCGCTGCCGTGACCGATGACGCCATGCTCGTGGAAATGCTGGGTATGCCCGTCCACGCCGTCCGCGGTTCCAGCCAGTCACTGAAGATCACCACCCCGCTGGACCTGATCATTGCCGAGGGACTGTTGGAAGGGCCCCTGGGCGCCCGGTGGGTGGAGGGCTAGGACATGGACATCACAGCGATTCTTCCCCGCACCGGCATCGGCCTCGACGTCCATGCCTACGCAGCCGAGGACGCGCCCCGTCCGCTCTGGCTTGGCGGCCTCTTCTGGGAGGGGGAGCGTGGCCTGGCCGGGCACTCCGACGGTGACCCGGTGGCCCACGCGGCCGCTGACGCCCTTTTTTCGGCAGCAGGCATAGGCGACCTCGGAACGCACTTCGGAACCAGCCGCCCTGAGTTCGCCGGCGCGTCCGGGGTAACGCTGCTCGCGGAAGCCGCCCGGATTGTGCGCGCAGCCGGTTTTGAGATCGGCAATGTTGCGGTCCAGTTCGTGGCCAACCGGCCCAAGTTCGGCCCCCGGCGGGAGGAATCACAACGCGTTCTGAGCGAGGCGGCCGGCGCGCCCGTCAGCGTTACCGCCACCACCAGCGACGGGCTGGGGTTCGCCGGCCGCGGCGAAGGCATCAGCGCTGTGGCCACTGCACTGGTGTATCCAAGCCAGCCCGGCGCCATCGGCTAATCTGGAGCGGTGACCCTGCGCTTCTATGACACTGCCTCCGCCGAAGTCCGGAACTTCGTCCCCCTCGTCGAGGGCAAGGCCAGCCTCTACTACTGCGGGGCCACGGTGCAGGGCATGCCCCATGTTGGCCACATCCGCTCCGCCATTGCCTTCGACCAGCTCACCCGCTGGCTGCAATACCGCGGCCTCCGGGTCACGGTGGTCCGGAACGTCACGGACATCGACGACAAGATCCTTGCCAAGTCCGAAGCATCCTTCGCGCCGGGTTTCACGCCTGAGCCCGGGGAAGTGCCCGGCGAAGAGTGGTGGGCCCTCGCTTACCGCTACGAGCAGGAGTTCCTGAAGGCCTACGACGCCCTGGGCGTCTCCCGGCCCACCTACGAACCCCGCGCCACCGGCCACATCCCGGAAATGCATGCGCTCATCCAGCAACTGATCGACCGCGGCCACGCCTACCCGGCGCTGGACGATTCCGGGGACGTCTACTTCGATGTCCGGTCTTGGAGCAAATACGGTTCCCTCACCCGGCAGAACATCGACGACATGCAGGCAGCTCCCGACGCCGACCCGCGGGGCAAGCGTGATTCCCGGGACTTCGCGCTGTGGAAGGGTTCCAAAGCCGGTGAGCCGGCGACGGCAAGCTGGGCTTCCCCCTGGGGAGCAGGCCGGCCGGGCTGGCACCTGGAATGCTCCGCCATGGTCACCAAATACCTCGGTACCGAGTTCGATATCCACGGCGGCGGCCTGGACCTGCGGTTCCCGCACCATGAAAACGAACTGGCCCAGTCCCAGGCGGCAGGCCACCCGTTCGCCAACTTCTGGATGCACAATGGCATGGTCACCTATGAGGGCGAAAAGATGTCGAAGTCCATCGGGAACACCGTCAGCCCGGCGGAGATGCTGGAACTGGCCCCACCCCGGGTGGTCCGGTACTACCTCGGCCAGGCGCACTACCGCTCAATCCTGGACTACCGGCCCACCTCGCTGCAGGAAGCCGCAGCCGCCGTCGAACGCATTGACGGGTTCATCGCCAAAGCCGCCGCCAAGTTCGGTGCGGACTTCGGTTCTGTTGCCGGCACGAACGGTTCCTCCCTGGACACCCTCAGCGCGTTCTCCGCCGCGATGGACGACGACCTCAACGTTCCGCGTGCGCTGGCAGCACTTCACGAAACGGTGCGCGCCGGCAACACGGCCCTCGCCGAAGGCAACGATGACGCGGCCCGCCTCGCAATGCACACGGTGGCAGTGATGACCGACGTCCTCGGCCTCAACGCAGTGGCCGGTTCAGACGCCGGCAACAGCAAGGAAGCCGCAGCCCTCGACGTCCTCGTGCAGGCACAGCTGGAGGCCCGGGCAGCGGCCAGGGCCGAAAAGAACTGGGCAGCATCCGACGCCATCCGGGACACACTCAACCAGGCCGGCGTTGTGGTGGAGGACGGGCCGGACGGCGCAACCTGGAGCCTGAAGCGGGACTGACGCCAAACCCCGCGCCGGGCACCCCCACACCACGGATCGTCCGATTTTTCTTCGGTCAGTAGACTGGTATGCAGACTCAGTCAGCACAATCAAGGGTGGAACACAATGGCCAACAATGGTCGCCGATCGGTTAAAGCGAAGAAGGGCCCAACCATCGGAACCGGTGGCCATGGCCGCAAGGCCCTCGAAGGCAAGGGCCCCACGCCCAAGGCGGAGGACCGCCCGTACCACAAGGCGCACAAGGCCAAGCAGCTCTCCGAGCGGTCCGCCGCCAAGCGCAACACCGGTGCCCGCAGCGCCGGTGCGGCCAAGTCCGGCCCCAAGGGACGCGCCACCGAAGAAGTGGTCACCGGCCGGAACTCCGTGGTGGAAGCGCTCCGGGCCGGCATCCCCGCCAAAGCCCTGCACGTTGCCATCCGCATCGAAATGGATGACCGGGTCAAGGAATCCCTGAAGATTGCCGCCGAGCGCGGCATCCCGTTGATGGAAACCGGTAAACCCGAGCTGGACCGGATGACCGACGACGCCGTCCACCAGGGCCTGGTGCTCCAGATCCCGCCGTACGAGTACCAGGACGCCTACGAGCTCGCCGAGGACACCGTGGCGAAGTGGAAGAAGGGCCACGTCGCCAACGCGCCGCTCTTCGTCGCCCTCGACGGCATTACCGACCCCCGCAACCTGGGCGCCATCATCCGCTCCGTTTCCGCCTTCAGCGGCCACGGCGTCATCGTCCCGGAACGCCGCTCGGTGGGCGTCACCGCTTCCGCCTGGAAAACCAGCGCGGGCGCGGCCGTGCGTGTCCCGGTGGCTCGCGCGTCCAACCTGAACAACGCGCTTAAGCAGTTCAAGAACATGGGCATCTTTGTCCTGGGCCTGGACGGCGACGGCGACGTCTCACTGCCGGACCTGACCCTCGCCACCGAACCGGTGTGTATCGTGGTGGGCTCCGAAGGCAAGGGTCTCAGCCGCCTGGTCCGCGAAAACTGCGACCAGATTGTGTCCATTCCGATCGACTCCGCGATGGAATCCCTGAACGCGTCGATGGCCGTTGGCATCTCCCTGTATGAAGTGTCCCGCCAGCGCGCGGCAAAATAGCAGGTCAGTGGCGGCTAAAATTTAGGTGATGGTCATGCCGCTCTTTGATACTGCCGCTTCCGCCACGGATGCCTCAACGGCTCTTCCACTTGGTGTCAGTGTCCCGCGCGGGGCCACAGCCCGTGCGGGCTCAGCCGGCAACGGCAAGGGGCCCTCTGCTCAGGCCAACGTTGCCTGTTATGCCCCCGGGGTCCGGAACCTGGAGATTGTCTACAAGGCTCCCGGCGGCGACTGGCGTGTCCAGGCGCTTCCCAACGTGAGCCAGGACGTCCATCACGGGATGGTGGACAACCTGCCATACGGCTCCAGGTATGGCTTCCGGAGGGCGGCCGCCGGTGAGTCCCTGCCGCTGGCTGTGCCGGCAGGCGGCATGGACGACGACGGCGGGCAGCCGCTGCTGCTGGACCCTTACGGCCGCGCCGTGGACCAGTCAGAGGGTTTCCTGGCGAGCGTGCGGACGGCCGCCGACTTCGACTGGGGATTGGACGCGCGGCTGAAGCTGCCGTGGCGGGACACCATTGTCTATGAGGCCCATGTCCGCGGGCAGAGCATGCTCCACCCGGACGTGCCTGAGGAACTCCGCGGCACCTACGCGGGCCTGGCCCACCCTGCCATCATTGAGCACTTCAAGAGCCTGGGTATCACGTCGGTCCAGCTGCTGCCCGTGCACTTCCATCTGGATGAACCGCATTTGCAGGACCTGGGCCTGACCAACTACTGGGGTTACAACACTGCGGCCTTTTTCGCCCCGCACCCGGGCTACGCCACCAGGGCGGCGCACGAAGCCGGCCCGCAGGCGGTCCAGGACGAGTTCAAAGGTATGGTCAAGGCGCTGCATGCCGCCGGGCTGGAAGTCATCCTGGACGTGGTGTACAACCACACCGCCGAGGGCGGTGCCGGTGGACAGACGCTGAGCTTCCGGGGCCTGGGGGAGGAGAACTACTACCGCACCGACGGGAACGGCAGGTATGTGGACACCACCGGCTGCGGCAACAGCCTGGACTTTTCCCGGCCCCAGGTAGTGCAGCTGGTCCTGGACTCGTTGCGGTACTGGGTGGATGAGTTCCACATCGACGGCTTCCGGTTTGACCTGGCGGTGACGCTCTGCCGGAATGCCGCCAACGAGTTCGATCCCAAACACCAGTTCCTGGAAGACATTGCAGCGGATCCCGTCCTGTCAGATGTGAAACTCATCGCCGAACCCTGGGATGTGGGCTACGGCGGCTGGCAGACCGGGCGGTTCCCGGCGGGCTGGGCAGACTGGAACGACCACTTCCGCGACGCCGTGCGCTCCTTCTGGCTGGCGGACCGGGCTTCCCTTGAGTCCGGCGGCCAGGGCGGTTCGGTGTCCAGGCTCGCGGATGTCCTCTCAGGCTCTGCCGGCCTCTTTGCCGCATCCGGTCGTTCCCGCCTGGCCTCGCTGAATTACATCACCTCCCACGATGGCTTCACCATGAACGATCTTGTCTCCTATGACAGGAAGCACAACGAGGCCAACGGCGAGCAGAACCGGGACGGGCACGGCGACAACCGCAGCTACAACCACGGTTTTGAAGGCCCTACCGAGGACGGCGCCATCCTCGCCGCGCGTGCGCAGTCGCGCCGGAACCTGATGGCTTCGTTGATGGTTTCCCTCGGCGTCCCCATGATCACCGCCGGGGACGAGCTGGCCCGGACCCAGCAGGGAAACAACAACGCCTACTGCCAGGACAACGCCATCGCATGGCTCGACTGGACTGCGACTCCCGAATCCCACGAGATGCTCCGCAGCACCAAGCGGTACATCCGCCTGCGGAAAGAGTTCCTGGCCGCCCAGCCCCATGACTTCCCGGTGCAGGACGGACAGTCCTATCTCCACTGGTTCGACCACACCGGCCAACCCATGTCCATGGAACGCTGGAACGATCCCCAGCACCGCGTGGTGCAGCTCCTGCTCGGCTCCGATGACGGCACCCTGGCCGGCCTGGTGGTAGTGAACGGCAATACCTCGGACGTGCAGATCACCCTGCCCCGTGTCGCTGCAGAAGGCGCCGACCACGGCCAGTTCGAGCTTCGGCTGACCACATCGCCGCTGCACGAGCTCCGGCAGGGCATCAGGGTTTCCCCCGGGGAGAAGGACCTCGTCGAGGCCAACTCCATCAACATCTACCGCACGTAGCCGCCGGAGAATCCATGCGCAACCGCAACATCCTGTCCTTGCTGCTGGCCGCACTTGTTGTGCTGGCGCTCCTGGCGTTCGGCGGCACCGGCGTCCTGGGCCAGCTCACGCAAGGTACGACGGCAGAGGGCACCTCGAGCGCGGCGCCGGTGGCGCCTGCATCCACTGCTGCGCCCGGCTCAGGGGGCGCCGCTGCGCCCCCTGCATCAGTCCCGGACAACCCGTCAGGACTGCCGGAGGTGCGCGAGTCCGCCCTTCCTGCCGAAGCCCGGAGCACGCTCGGCCTCATCCGTGCCGGGGGACCCTTCCGGTACAGCCAGGACAACCAGGCGTTCGGAAATTTTGAACGCATCCTCCCACGGAGGGACAGGGGCTACTACCGCGAATACACGGTGCCCACGCCGGGAGAATCAGACAGGGGAGCCCGGCGGATCGTCGCCGGCGATGGCGGGGAGAAGTACTACACCGATGATCACTACGAGACATTTCGATTCATAGCGGAAGGCAGCTGAACACAGCCATGAAGATCTACTCCGGCGACACCTGGACTCTGGAAGAGCTGCAGGAGCAGGTGGCAGACGCCGGACGCCGCAGCCTGGTGGTCCCCGCGGCCGACAGCAAAAGAGCAGTCCTGGAAACCTTCGGCGAGGTCCTGAACTTCCCCGAACACTACGGCGTGAACCTGGATGCCCTCAACGATTCACTCCACGACTTCGCGGACAGCATCACGGAGAACGGCAATCCGCCGGTCACGGTCCTCTGGCAGGTGGCTGCCCCGTTCCGCGCCGACCGGTCCTTCGGGGTCATGTGCGAGGTCCTCCAGGACGCCGAGCGCTACGCCGGAAAGGACCTGGCTGTCACCGCCGTCCTGCTGTAAACCCGTCCTGCTGTAAACCCGGCCTGCTGTAAATCCAGCCCTGTTTTTAGCCAGCCCCGCCCTGGCCGCGCTCTTCCTGTCCGGTGTAGGTGTCCAGCAGGCGCAGTGCCCGGCCGCCGCCGTCCTCTTCGGCCAGGGCCTTGCGCATGCTTTCGGCCTTCTCCTTGCCACCCGGGAAGGGTGGGAGGAGGGGAACCTCGGGGTCGGTCAGGACCTCGATCACCACCGGCCGGTCCGCTGCGAACGCCCGCTCCCAGGCGTCCCCAAGAAGCTCCGGGTCCTCCACCCGGATACCCGTGAAACCCAGCAGTTCGGCGTAGCCCGCGAACGGAAAGTCCGGGAGCTCCTGGCTGTCCTTGAACCTGGGTTCGCCCTCGGACTCGCGCTGCTCCCAGGTGACTTCGGTGAGCTCCCGGTTGTTGAAGACGCACACAATGAACCGCGGGTCCTGCCACTGCCGCCAGCGGTGCGCCACGGTTACCAGTTCGGCGATCCCGGCCATCTGCATGGCGCCGTCCCCGGCCAGCGCCACCAGCGGCCGGTCCGGGTGGGCAAGCTTTGCGGCAATGCCGTACGGGATGGAGCAGCCCATGCTGGCCAGCGTGCCCGAAAGGTGCGCTGGAACGGCTGGCGGAAGGACCAGCTGGCGGGCATACCAGTAAACGCAACTGCCGACGTCGATACTTAACTGCGCGTTGGCCGGCAGCCGGCCGTTCAGCTCCCGCACCACCCGCTCCGGGTTCACCGGGCTGGCCGGGACAGCTGCGCGTTCCTCCGCCAGGGCCCGCCAGCGGACCACTTCCTGTTCGACGTCGTCGCGCCACTGTCCGCGGGGACGCGCCGTCAACCGTGAGCTGAGCGCCTGCAGTGCGGTAGCGGCGTCGCCGGCCAGGCCGACTTCGACAGGGTAGCGGTTTCCGATCTTCCGCTCGTCGATGTCGATCTGGACGGCCCGGGCGGCGCCCGGCGGGGGATAAAACTCGGTCCAGGGATCGTTTGATCCCACGATCAGCAGGGCGTCGCAGTTGCCCAGCAGGTGCGCACTTGCCGTGGTGCCCAAGTGTCCCATGGTGCCTACGGCGAAGGGCAGGGTCTCGTCCACGTACGGCTTGCCCAGCAGGCTCGTGGCAATTCCGGCGCCAAGCTGTTCGGCGATTGCCACCACTTCCGCTCCTGCATGCCGGGCACCCTGGCCAACAAGCAGCGCCACTTTCCGGGCCCCGTTGAGGATCGCGGCGGCGGCGTCCAGGTCTTCCGTACGCGGGGTCTTGGCCGAGGTGCTCCAGGACGGTGCGGTGACCACCACGCCGTGCTCCTGCTCCAGCTCGGGCGCGGGCGCGGACTGGATGTCATGCGGCAGGATCACCACGCAGGGCGACGAGGTGGCCTTTGCCGTCCGGAATGCACGGTCCAGGACCATGGGCAGCTGCTCAGGGGCGTTGACCTGTTGCACGAACTGGGCTGCAACGTCCTTGAACAGAACGGTGAGCTCAATTTCCTGCATGTACGCCGAGCCCAGCACGGTGCGGCTCTGCTGGCCCACGATGGCCACCACGGGCACGCCGTCGAGCTTTGCGTCGTACAGGCCGTTCAGCAGGTGGACGGCGCCAGGTCCCTGGGTGGAGGTCACTACGCCCACCCCGCCGGTGTACTTGGCGTGGCCCACGGCCATGAAGGCCGCGGTTTCCTCGTGCCGTGCCTGCACGAATTCAACGCGGCCTTCGGCCCGGCGCAAGGCGCCCATAAACCCGTTGATCCCGTCCCCGCTGTAGCCGAACACGCGGCTGACGCCCCATGTTTCGAGCCGGTCAACTATCAGGTCTGCCACGGTACGGTCGTTCATGGGTTCCTCCTGCTGCGTTTCTCCTGCCGCGCGTCCGGCGTCAGCCGTTACGCGTTGACGATCAGTCCCAGCTCAGCCTTGGACGCCAGTGCGTCATGCCGCGGCAGCACCCTGACGGTGTAACCGAAGGACCCGGAACGGTCGATCACCAGGGAACCGCTGAACAGGTGCCGGCCGCTGCCCAGGTCTTCCTGGACCTTGAGTTCCATCACGGTGATCTCTGCCAAGGTGTCGCTTTCCTCGGCCCGGCCGTAGGCCACTTCCACGCTGACGTCCTCGGGGGTGAGGCTGTTCAGGGCCACGTAGGCATTGACCTGGAGAGTGTCGCCGATCTGCGGGTCCTCGGAAACCCCCACCGAGTCCACATGCTCAACATGCACGTGCGGCCAGGCGGAGCGGACGTTGGCCGTCCAGGCTGCGAGGTTGCGGGCCTGCGAGTACGAGTTCGCTCCGGCGCTGCGTCCCGCCTCAGCCGCCGGGCGGTAGAGGATGTTCACGTAGTCGCGCAGCATTCGCTCGGCCGAGACCTTCGGTCCGAGGTGCGAGAGCGTGTGCTTGATCATGGACACCCAGTGCGTGGGCACCTTCTCGGCGCCCGACGCTGTGGACGGCCCTGCGGCGCCTGCGCTTTCGGACACCGTGCTGCCGTAGAAGCGCGGGGCCACCTGGGTTTCCAGGAGTTCGTACAGGGCTGCGGCCTCGATATCGTCGCGTTCCTCCGGAGATGCGCCGTTATTGGCGGTGGGGATCGCCCAGCCGTTTTCGCCGTCGTACATCTCATCCCACCAGCCGTCCAGGACGGAGAGGTTTAACGAACCGTTCAGGGCGGCCTTCATGCCCGAGGTTCCGCAGGCCTCAAGCGGACGGAGCGGGTTGTTCAACCACACGTCGCACCCCGGGAAGAGGGTGCGCGCCATCGCGATGTCGTAGTTCGGCAGGAACGCGATGCGGTGGCGGACCTCGGGATCATCCGTGAAGCGGACCAGGTCCTGGATCATCTTTTTGCCCGCGTCGTCAGCGGGATGGGATTTGCCGGCGATGACCAGCTGGATGGGGTGTTCCTTGTGCAGCAGCAGTGCCTTGAGCCTTTCGGGCTCGCGCAGCATCAGCGTGAGGCGCTTGTACGTCGGAACACGGCGGGCGAACCCTATGGTGAGCACGTCCGGGTCCAGGACGTTGTCCGTCCAGCCCAGCTCGGCGTCGGCGGCGCCGCGTTTCTTCCAGGCGGCGCGCAGCCGCTTGCGGACATCCTCCACCAGGGCTGCGCGCATCTCGCGGCGCAGTGCCCACACGTCGGCATCGCTGACGTTGTAGGCCAGGTCCCACCGGCCGTTGGCTTCCGCTTCGCTGCCGAACTGGTCCCGGGCGAGCTTGGAAATCCGGCTGTCGACCCAGGTGGGCACGTGCACGCCGTTGGTGACAGAAGTGATGGGTACTTCGGAGTGGTCGAATCCCGGCCACAGGGCAGAGAACATGCCGCGGGACACTTCGCCGTGCAGCTTGGCCACGCCGTTGGCGCGCTGCGCCAGCCGCAGGCCCATCACGGCCATGTTGAACACTGACGCGTTGCCGTCGGCGTAGTTTTCCCGGCCCAGCTCCAGGATCCGGTCCACGGGCACAGATGGTGCCAGGCCGGCCTGGAAGAAGTGGTGGATCTGTGCGATTTCAAACCGGTCGATGCCCGCGGGCACCGGCGTGTGGGTGGTGAAAACGGTGGAGGCACGGCCGGCAGCCAATGCCTCGTCAAAGGTAAGTGCCTCGTCCCCGGCCATCAGTTCCTGGATGCGTTCGATGCCCAGGAAGCCGGCGTGGCCCTCGTTGGTGTGGAAAACCTCCGGGGCCACCGATCCGGTGAGCTTCTGGAAGGCACGCAGTGCCTTGACCCCGCCCATGCCCAGCAGCAGTTCCTGCTGCAGCCGGTGGTCCCCGCCGCCGCCGTACAGGCGGTCGGTGATGCTGCGGGCTGCCTCATCGTTGCCCGGGACGTTGGAATCCAGGAGCAGCAGCGGGACACGGCCGACGTCGGCCCGCCAGATGTGTGCCAGCAGGCGCCGGCTGTTGGGCAGGGGCAGCGAGACCTGCAGGGGGCGGCCGTTGCCGTCCGGGGAGGGCTCGCGGAGCAGCGTGAGCGGGAGTCCGTCAGGATCCAGGACCGGGTAGGTTTCCTGCTGCCAGGCATCCCGGGAGAGGGACTGCTTGAAGTACCCGGCCTGGTACAGCAGGCCAACGCCGATCAGGGGCACGCCCAGGTCCGAGGCGGCCTTCAGGTGGTCGCCGGCCAGGATGCCCAGGCCGCCGGAGTACTGCGGAAGGACTTCAGTGATGCCGAATTCGGGGGAGAAGTAAGCAATCGCGGCCGGCGCATCGGGCCCCAGGCTCTGGTACCAGCGCGGCTCCTCGAGGTAGCGGTCGAGGTCCTCCTCGGCGGCCCGGACGCGTTCCACCACGGACTGGTCCGCAGCCAGCTGCTGCAGCTCTTCGCGGCTCACCAGGCCCAGGAAACCGACCGGATCCTCGCCGCTTTCAGTCCACAGCCGGGGGTTCAGCCCGGCGAAGAGTTCGCGGGTGGGGCGGTGCCAGGACCAGCGCAAATTGCTGGCCAGCCGGGCCAGCGGGCGGATGGGCTCGGGGAGCACTGTACGGACCGTAAATCTGCGGATTGCCTTCACCTGCGTCACACTAACGGACAACATGGGCAGCCGGAACCAGCATCAGGTTTCTTTTGGGTAAATGACCGGTGGCATGAAGTAAATGACACGGGGCGCAACAAAATTAGTGCGCAAGGCTTAGCATTCCCGGCCATTTCTCGCTAACGTCGAGCGTGTGACGACTAACTCAGGAACCAGTGCCGCATTAGACAATAAGCCGAAGGGCCGCATCACTGACGGCCTGCGGTTTGGACGTTTTCCCATCACCGCCGTGCAGCCGGTGGTCGAAGGTGGAAGATTCCCCGCCAAGGCCCTGCCGGGTGAGGGGATAGTCGTTGGAGCCACCGCCTTCCGCGAGGGGCATGACATGCTCGGCGTCAGCGCCGTGCTCCTGGATCCCGAAGGCAACGAGCGCCAGCGGGTGAGGCTCGCACCGCCGCGCGGGGAACGCGGCATGGGAACGGACCGCTGGGAAGGCGTCCTCACGCCGTCGGACGTTGGCGACTGGTCCTTTGTCATCGAAGCCTGGCACGACCGCTACGGCACCTGGCACCACAACGCCGAGGTGAAGGTGGCTGCCGGAATCGACGTGGAGCTGATGCTCGCCGAGGGCTCCGCGCTGCTGGGTGAAGCGTCCGACGACGCCTCCCGCAGCGAGTCGGACCGGGCAACATTGCGCTGGGTCGCCGACCGGCTGGCAGACAGGTCGCTCAGCCCCGAAGAGCGCCTCGCCGCCGGGTTCAGCGACGGCGTGGCGGACATCGTGCGCCGCGAGCCCATCCGCGAACTGGTGACAGTCTCCGAGCAGTTCCCGCTGCTGGTGGAGCGAGACCTCGCCGGCCGGGGCGCCTGGTACGAGTTCTTCCCCCGCTCCGAGGGAGCCGTCCGCAACCACGACACGGGTACCTGGACCTCCGGCAACTTCCGCACCGCCGCAAAGCGCCTCGACGCCGTCGCCGCCATGGGCTTCGACGTCCTGTACATGCCGCCCATCCACCCCATCGGCGTCCAGCACCGCAAGGGTCCCAACAACACGCTGATCGCCGGCCCCAACGATCCCGGGTCGCCGTGGGCCATCGGCGCCAAGGAAGGCGGCCACGACGCCATCCATCCGGACCTTGGCACGTTCGAGGACTTCGACGCTTTTGTTGCGCGGGCCAACGAACTGGGCCTGGAAGTTGCCCTGGACCTGGCGCTGCAGGCGGCGCCGGACCACCCCTGGGTCCAGTCGAACCCGGAATGGTTCACCACCCGCGTGGACGGCAGCATTGCTTATGCGGAAAACCCGCCCAAGAAGTACCAGGACATTTACCCGCTGAATTTCGATAATGACCCGGAGGGGCTCTCAAACGAAATTCTGCGTATTGTCCTGCTGTGGGTCAGCCACGGCGTAAAAATATTCCGCGTCGATAACCCGCACACCAAACCGGTGTGGTTCTGGGAATGGCTCATCGCGGAGGTGAATAAAGAGGTTCCGGGCGTTGTCTTCCTCGCGGAAGCCTTTACCCGGCCCGCCATGATGCACGCGCTGGGCCGGGCCGGGTTCCAGCAGTCCTACACCTACTTCACCTGGCGGAACACCAAGAAGGAGATCGAGGACTACTTCACCGAGGTCAGCCACGAGTCCCCGGCCTTCTTCCGGCCCAACTTCTTTGTCAACACCCCGGACATCCTCACCGAATACCTCCAGTTCGGCGGCCCCGCAGCCTTCAAGATCCGGGCTGCGCTGGCATCCACGGCAAGCCCCTTGTGGGGCGTCTACGCCGGCTACGAACTTTATGAGCACGTTGCCCGGCCAGGAGCCGAAGAGTACATCGACAACGAAAAGTTCGAATACAAAGCACGTGACTGGGATGCCGCGGCCCACTCCGGGCGGACCCTGGCACCGTACATCACCCGGTTGAACGAGCTTCGTCACGCGCACCCCGCGCTGCAGGACCTGCAGAACCTGACCGTGCATTACACAACGGACGATTCCACCGTTGCGTACTCAAAGCACAAGACGCTCCCGGACGGATCCAAGGACACCATCATCGTGGTGGTGAACCTCGATCCGCACGTCACCAAGGAGGGCAGCGTTTCCCTGGACCTCGCGGCCCTGGAGCTGGACCCGGAAGACCGCACTGCCAATGGCGGCTTCTACGTGGACGACCTCATATCCGGGGAAAGCTGGGAATGGGGCGAGTTCAACTACGTCCGCCTCGACCCGCACGTTGAGCCCGCACACATCCTGAGTGTCAGGAGAGCGCATCAGTGAGTTTTAATCCGCAAAGTTCGGGCCGGCATTTCACGCCGAAGAGTACTTTCGAACTGAACGCGCCGGGCCTGCAGCACGATCCTCTGTGGTACCGGAAGGCCGTTTTCTACGAGGTCCTCGTCAGAGCTTTTGCGGATGCCAACGGTGACGGCTCGGGAGATTTCTCGGGCCTCATCGACAGGCTCGACTACCTGCAGTGGCTGGGCGTGGACTGCCTCTGGCTGCCCCCGTTCTTCCAGTCGCCGCTGCGTGACGGCGGGTACGACATCTCCGACTACAACTCTGTGCTGGACGAGTTCGGCACCATCACCGATTTCAAGCGGCTGGTGGCGGAAGCGCACGCCAGGGGCGTGCGGGTCATCATCGACCTGCCCCTGAACCACACCTCGGACCAGCATCCGTGGTTCCAGGAATCGCGGAAGGACCCCGACGGCCCGTACGGCGACTTCTATGTGTGGAGTGACACGGACGAGAAATACCAGGACGCCCGCATCATTTTTGTGGACACCGAGGAATCGAACTGGACGTTCGACCCCATCCGGCGGCAGTTTTTCTGGCACCGGTTCTTCAGCCACCAGCCCGATCTGAACTTCGAGAACCCCAAGGTGATCGAGGCCCTGTTCGACGTGGTGCGGTTCTGGCTGGACCAGGGCATCGACGGGTTCCGTGCCGACGCCATCCCGTATCTCTTTGAGGAGGAGGGCACCAACTGCGAGAACCTGCCCGCCACCCACGAATTCCTCCGCAGGCTCCGGGCCATGGTGGACGAGAGCTACCCCGGGCGCGTCATCATCGCCGAGGCCAACCAGCCGCCCAACGAGGTGGTGGAGTACTTCGGCACGGAAGAGGAACCCGAATGCCACATGGCCTTCCACTTCCCGATCATGCCGCGCCTGTACTACGCGCTCCGGGACCAAAAGGCCGCGCCCATCATCGAAACGATGCAGGACACCCCGAATATCCCCGAGGGCGCGCAGTGGGGAACCTTCCTGCGGAACCATGACGAGCTGACCCTTGAGATGGTCACCGCGGACGAGCGGGCCGCCATGCTTGGCTGGTACGCGCCGGACCCCCGGATGCGGGCCAACATCGGCATCCGCCGCCGGCTGGCGCCCCTGCTGGACAACTCCCGGGCAGAGATCGAACTGATCAACGCGCTGCTGCTCTCGCTGCCCGGCAGCCCGTTCCTGTATTACGGGGACGAGATCGGGATGGGGGACAACATCTGGCTCGAAGACCGGGACGCCGTCCGCACCCCCATGCAGTGGAACCCCGACCGCAACGCAGGCTTCTCCCACGCTGACCCCGGCAAGCTCTACCTGCCGGTCATCCAATCCCTGGTCTATAACTACAACATGGCCAACGTCGAGGCCGAGGCTGCGCACTCGGGCTCCCTGCTCCGCTGGACCCGCCAGATCCTCAGCGTCCGCAAGAACCATCCCTCCTTCGGCCTCGGTTCCTTCAAGCACGTTGAGGCAGACCACGACGCCGTACTGGCGTACCTTCGGGAGCTGCCGGACGGCAACTCCGCCGGAGTGGACGGTGAAACCGTCCTGTGTGCCTTCAACCTCTCCCAGCATCCAGTGGCCGCCAGGCTGCGCATTCCCGATTACGCCGGCCGCGGCCTTCGGGATGTCTTCGGCGGCCAGCCATTTCCTGGCATCAACGAGGACGGGACGCTGACACTGACCCTGGGCAGCCACGATTTTTTCTGGCTGCGGGTCCGCTCGGCAGCGTCCAATCCTTCGTCCCCCTATACGCAGGCTATGCCGATCCTCTCGATTGAGAACTGACATGAACCAGCCCATCCTTACCCCCGCCCTGACCGCGCTGCTTCAGGAATGGCTTCCGAGGCAACGCTGGTTTCCCGTCAAAACCCCCGGTTTCGAGGTAGCCCAGGCAGGCAGCCTGGGGCTGGACGATCCCTCCGGCCACGCCGCGCTGGCGGTGTTCCTCCTGAAAGTCACCACCAAGGGAGCCGACGGCGGCCGGCGCACCGACGTGGTGCAGGTCCCCTTGAGTTTCCGGCCGGCACCGGCCGCGGGCATGGAGCGGGCCCTGATCGGCGAGGCCGCCGGCACTGACCCTTCCAGGCCATGGGTCTACGACGCAGTGCACGATCCCGACTTTGTGGGGGCCTGGCTCGAACTCATGCGCGGCGGGGAGAAGGCGCCCAGCGGCACCGCCGCCGGGTTCCGCACCCCGGGAGGGCCCAGGCTGCCCACGGCGCGCGGCGTGGTCAAAGTGCTGTCCGGAGAGCAGTCCAACAGTTCAGTGATCGTGGACGACGGCGAATCAGCCGCCATCGTGAAATTCTTCCGTGTCCTCTCGGAAGGGACCAACCCGGAAGTCGAAGTGGGCGCCGCCCTCACTTCCGCGGGTACAGCTGAAGTTCCAGCCACCCTCGGCTGGGTCCGCGGCGAGTGGTTGGCACAAGGCCTTCCTTCCCCTGACGGCACGGCTGCGGGTTCCCGGCACGCGGAAGGGGAGTTGGCCGTGGCGCACGAGTTCCTGGCCGGCGGGCTCGACGCCTGGCGCCTCGCTGTTGACGCAGCGCGGTCCGGAACGGACTTTACGGCAGAGGCGCGCGCTCTCGGAGCCGCCACCGCAACCGTCCACCGCCGGCTCGCCAAAGCCCTCGGACAATCCGAGGAGGCTGAGCCGGGCAAGGTGATCGCGCCGGCAGTAGCCCAGCGCGTCCGGCAGGCCTGGGCTGAAGCGGCCTCCGCCGTCGGGCCCTATGGCACGGCATTGGACGCCTTGCTGAAGGGGCTCGACGGCGTCCCTGCCGGTCCGCTGCAGCGGATCCACGGGGACCTCCACCTCGGCCAGATCCTCCAGGTTCCGGGCCAGGCGGGGGCGGCGCCGCGGTGGGCCATCCTCGACTTCGAAGGCGAACCGCTGCGTCCCATCGCCGAGCGCAACGTTCCCGACGTCCCCCTCCGCGACGTGGTGGGAATGCTCCGGTCCTTCGACTACGCGGCAGGGGCCGCCCGCCGCGAGCAGGAAGGCGCGCAAGTGCCGGCCTCCTGGGTTGACGACTGCGGCGATGCCTTCCTTGCCGGCTACGCGGAGGTCACGCCCGGCACCGTGGACAAGGACGCGCCCCTCTTTGTGGCATTGTGGCTGGACAAGGCACTGTACGAAGTAGTTTATGAAATGCGTAACAGGCCCGACTGGCTGGCGATCCCCGTGAACGCCGCCAGACGGCTCCTCAGCGGTAACGGCGCCGGTCAACAGGCCGGGGCAGCATCGGAAGGTAACGAAATGACAGGCTCAGCACGAACCGACCATCCCGGGGTGCCGCTGCATGTGGATGCAGGCACCCTGGGCAAGATCGCGAACGGCGAACACCACGCCCCCCATTCCGTCCTTGGGGCGCACCTGGACGACTACGGCCACGTCACCATCCGCACCGTGAAGCATCTGGCCGAGTCCGTCACCGTGATCACGGCCGCGGGCGAGGTTCCCATGGAGCATGAAGCCCACGGTGTATGGGTGGCCGTGATGGAGCCCCTGCAGCAAGGCCACGTCCCGGACTACCGCCTTGCCGTCACGTATGCGGGGGCCGAACCCGTCATCGTGGACGAGCCGTACCGCTACCTGCCCACCGTGGGTGAAGTTGACCTGCACCTTATCGGCGAGGGCAGGCATGAGAAGCTCTGGCAGGTGCTTGGTGCCCATGTCCAGCACTACAAGTCCTCGCTGGGCGACGTGGACGGTGTCTCCTTTGCCGTCTGGGCACCCAACGCGCAGGCTGTGCGGATCAAGGGTGACTTCAACGGCTGGGACGGCCGCGAGAATTCGCTCCGCTCCCTGGGCTCATCCGGTGTCTGGGAAATCTTCATTCCCGGCGTCACAGCCGGTGCATGCTACAAGTTCGAGATCCGCACCCGGTCCGGCCACTGGGTGGAAAAGGCGGACCCGCTCGCGTTCGGAACCGAGGTCCCGCCGCTGACCGCCTCCCGTGTTGTGGAGCCCGCGTACGCCTTCAAGGACGACGCGTGGATGGAAGCCCGGGCCCAGCGGGATCCGCACAACTCGGCCATGAGCGTCTACGAAGTGCACCTTGGTTCCTGGCGGCTGGGGCTCGGCTACAAGGAACTGGCCAAAGAGCTGGTGGACTACGTTAAGTGGCTTGGCTTCACCCATGTGGAATTCATGCCCGTGGCGGAGCATCCCTTCGGAGGTTCCTGGGGCTACCAGGTCACGTCGTACTTCGCCCCCACCTCCCGGTTCGGCCACCCGGACGAGTTCCGGTACCTGGTGGACGCACTCCACCAGGCCGGAATCGGTGTCCTGCTGGACTGGGTGCCGGCACACTTCCCCAAGGACGCATGGGCCCTGGCCCAGTTCGACGGCGAGCCCCTCTATGAGCACTCCGATCCGGCCTTGGGTGAGCACCCGGACTGGGGCACGTTGATCTTCGACTTCGGCCGGACAGAGGTCCGCAACTTCCTTGTGGCCAATGCCCTGTACTGGCTGGAAGAGTTCCACATCGACGGCCTGCGGGTGGATGCCGTAGCGTCCATGCTTTATCTGGATTACTCCCGCGAGGAGGGCCAGTGGCGGCCCAACCGCTTCGGCGGCCGGGAGAACCTGGAGGCTATTTCCTTCCTGCAGGAAGTCAACGCCACGGTGTACAAGACGCATCCCGGGGCCGTCATGATTGCAGAGGAATCCACTGCATTCCCGGGCGTCACTGCCCCCACCAGCCACGGCGGGCTGGGCTTCGGCCTGAAGTGGAACATGGGCTGGATGCACGATTCCCTCAAGTACGCCTCCGAGGATCCGGTCAACCGCAAATGGCACCACGGCACGGTCACGTTCTCCCTGGTGTATGCCTTCACCGAGAACTTCCTGCTGCCCATCAGCCACGACGAGGTAGTGCACGGCAAGGGCTCCATGCTCCGGAAGATGCCCGGCGACCGCTGGCAGCAGCTGGCCAACCTGCGTGCTTTCCTGGCGTACCAGTGGGCCCACCCGGGCAAGCAGCTCATCTTCATGGGCACGGAATTCGGCCAGGAAGCCGAATGGTCAGAACAGCACGGCCTCGACTGGTGGCTTGCGGACATTCCGGCCCATAAGGGAATCCAGCTGCTGACCAAGGACCTCAACGAGCTCTACGCGTCCACTCCCGCGCTCTACACCCGCGACAACGAACCGGGCGGCTTCCAGTGGATCAATGGGGGAGACGCGGACCGCAACGTTCTCTCATTCATCCGGTGGGACAAGGAGGGCAACCCCCTGGTGTGCGCCATCAACTTCTCTGGTGCGCCGCATGCCGGCTACACGCTGGGAGTGCCGGAGGCAGGTGTCTGGACCGAGGTGCTCAACACCGACTCCACCACTTACGGGGGATCCGGGGTGCTCAACAACGGAGAACTGAAGGCCGCCGGGGAAGGGCAGGACGGACAGCCGGCCACCCTGAGTGTCACCTTGCCGCCGCTTGGCGCTGCGTACTTCAAGCCGGGTACATCAGCCGCTGGCTGACCCTTGGTTCCAAGTGTTGACGAAGGGCCCGGGATCCTTGTGATTCCGGGCTTTTTCGTGGCCAGATCTGGGCTGCCTGGTATCGGGGGGAGGCCGGTTGGCTACCCGGTTGGCTATCCCGGCAGAGTGGTGGTAGAGTTTATTTCCGCGCTGGTCCACAGAGTCAGCCGGAAAAACCGAAACTCAAGCCTCACGGCGATCAGGGTTGCGGACGCCGGTTTGACAAGTAGGAAGCCAGCCGGTAACTTTGAAAAGTTGCTCCGGAGCGATCCATGACTGGTTGTTGTTGTGGTGGTGCCGGGTGTGTCTGTTGTTTGAGAACTCAATAGTGTGCCAAGTTTGTTGATACCAATTGTTTTATGAATTGGTTG